>NZ_LIQZ01000670.1:0-856 GCF_001418655.1 Streptomyces phaeochromogenes
CCCCACCCAGGCGTCCACTCCCCATGGCCCGCTCCCCCGCCTGCTCGAAGCCGTGCTGGGCGTCGGCGTCGACCCGGAGCTGCGGGCCACGCTCCAGCACATCGTGGACACCGCGGCCGAGCTGACCGACGCCCGGCACGCGTCACTGGAGGCCACCACCCCCGGACCCGACGGCGACGAAGGTGGCGGTAGCGGTGACGGTTGCCCGACGGAGTTCCACACGGCCGAACCACCGGCCGCCGGGCAGGCCGCACTCAGCCCTCTCGGCCCGCTCGGCCCGCACAGCCGCCTCGACGTTCCGGTACGGGTCCGGGACGACGCGTACGGAAGCCTCCGCCTCACCGGGAAGCGCGAGGGCGGCCCCTTCACGGGCGAGGACGAGCAGCTGGTGCGGGTGCTGGCCACCCAGGCGGGCATCGCGATCGGCAACGCCCGCCTTCACGAGACGGCCCGTCAGCGGGAGCACTGGATCGAGGGCGCGGCGGCCGTGACCACGGCACTGCTCACCGGCGAGACGGCTGCCGACGCGCTGATGACGGTCGCGGAGCGGGCCCGGATGCTCGCCGACGCCTCGGCCGGCGTGATCCTCCAGCCCACCGACGAGGGCGGCATGGAGATCGTGACGGCGTCGACTCTCGACGACCCGGGCGGTCTCGTCGGTACGACCATCGCGCCGGGCAGTGCGGTCCTTGAGCAACTCCTGGGCGGGGAGCCGGTGTTCGTCGACGACTCGGCGACCGACCCGCGCATGACGACGCAGGTACGACACCGGTTCGGGCCGAGCATGCTGCTGCCGCTCCAGGCCGGCGGCCGGCTCATCGGCACCCTCGCCCTCCCGCGCCGGCGCGGCGACCGT
>NZ_LIQZ01000670.1:861-3088 GCF_001418655.1 Streptomyces phaeochromogenes
CGCCCGTGACCTGCACGATCTGGTCGTACAGCGGCTCTTCGCGACCGGCATGATGCTGGAGTCCACCCAGCGCCGCACCGCCGACGAGGAGCGGGACCCCGAGGTCCACGCGATGCTGGGCCGGGCCGTCGAGGAACTCCGGTCGACCGTCCAGGAGGTCCGTACGACGATCTTCGCGCTGCAACAGCCGCCCGCCGACGCCCCCACCACGTTCCGGGGCAAGGTCCTCCGCGAGACGGCAGGTGCCGCGGCGGTTCTCGGCTTCCAGCCGTCCGTGCAGTTCACGGGACCGGTCGACGCCCGGCTCCCGGCCCCGGTGGCCACCTGCCTCCTCACCGCCCTCCGCGCCGCCCTCGCTGCCGCGTCCCACCGCACCGGCACCACCCGCGTCACCGTCTCGATCGACGCGACGACGACACTCCCCGACGGCCGCCCCGGCGTACGGCTGACGGTGTTCGACGACGGGGAAGGGGAGGCGGGCAGGGAGGACGAACCCGGAACCGGGACGACGGTCACATGGCAGTCCCCCCTGCGAACACATCCGTGATCGCCCCCACCCCACAACCCAACAGCTGTTACGCGTAGGAAACCTTGACGATCGCCGCACCGGGTGCCACGATTCCGGCGCCGCGATGTTTGCGTAAACATCACCCCAGGTCGAGCCTCAGGCCGCGAGGCCCGACTCAACGCTTCGTTCCGATGTTTACGTAAACACCATCCGTCCGACCCTGCATACCTCCGACGGCCGCTCAGTCACGCGCAGGCTCCAGCCATGCGCCGGGCCGCCATCCTCCGAAAGGGCAAGCTGATGCGCAGAACCCCCGCCGGCACCCGTTTCACCCCCCGGCTGCGGGCCGCCTTCGTGGCGCTCCTGATCGCCGGGACGAGCGGCACCACCATCGCCGCCACCCCGGCCGGCGCCACGTCGAGTGGACACACGGGCGGACACACGAGCGGGCTCAGCAAGGACACGACCCAGTTCAAGGGCGTGAACTGGGCGGACCCGCGTGACAACTTCGCCGACGACGAGGTCGTACTGTCGGGCCTGTCGACGTCCGACACCTACGCCCAGACGTACACCAAGGCGAGCCGGGTGATCTCGGCCTTCCGCGCGAACCTCGGTGCCAACACGGTCCGGCTGCCCATCAACCCGTACACGGTCAACGGCCGTTACTGGAAGTCCTATCGCGGAGTCATCGACGCGGCCTCGGACAAGGGCTTCAAGGTGATCCTCTCCTACTGGGAGGGAACGGGCCCGCGCAAGGACGGCTTCATCGACGACACGGCCACCTACTGGCCCATGTGGAACACCGTCGTCAAGGCCTACAAGAGCGACAAGCGGGTCTACTTCGAGCCGATGAACGAGCCGCACGGCTACACCGACACGGAGTGGGCGGACATAGCCGCGAAGTGGCTGGACACGTACCGGCAGGTCCCGCGCAACCGGGTCTTCGTCAGTGGCGCCGGCTACAACGACCACGTCACGACCGTCTGCGCCGACCCGCGCCTGAAGGGCACCTATCTGTCGCTGCACCACTACGGGTTCTGGAAGGACTACGCCACCTACGACCAGTGGGTGGCCGACCTCAAGGTCCGCATCGGTGACTGCGCGAACCGGACCGTCGCGGACGAGTTCGGCTCCCCGATGACCACCGGCTTCGACTACAACAAGCCGACCCCCGACAACAACTTCATCAACTACCTGCAGGCCGTCACCGACACGTTCCGCGAACTCAAGATGGGCTCCGTGTACTGGCCCGGCCTGCGCACGGACGACACCTACTCCCTGCAGACCCTGACCGGCAACCCGGCCCGCCCCTGGCTGACCACCACCAACCAGTCCGGCGCCGACCGCCTCGCCTGGTCCTGGGGCCGCGGCAAGCCCGTACAGCCGTAGTCCGGGCCCTTCGGATCCACCCACAACAACACAGCTCCGCCGCCCGACACCGGGAGGCGGAGCCTTGTGAGGCGGACGAGCGACATGGTGGATCAGGTCGCCGGTGCGGTGGTCAGAGAGTGATGGTGCCGCGGACGCAGACGACCGCGGCGCCGCTGACCCAGACGGTGCCGTCCGTGTCGACGGTGACCTCGATGCTCGCGGCCCTGCCCAGTCTCGCGCCCTGGGAGACGCGGTAGGAGGAAGGTGCGGCTCCGGTGGAGGTGAGCCACTGCCCGACGCCGGCGTTCATGCTGCCGCACGCGGGGTCCTCGGGCACGCCGACGCCGG
>NZ_LIQZ01000671.1 GCF_001418655.1 Streptomyces phaeochromogenes
AGCCCCTCACGCCCCACGGGAAGCCCCTCACGCCCCACGGGAAGCCCGTCACGGAGCCGGAGCCCGCCAAGTGAACGCGCGCCACGCGCGCGTGCTGCTCGTTGCCCTCGGCCTGGTGACGCTCGTGGATCTCGTCTCCCTGGCCGCCGGGTACGGGACCGGCCATACGGCGGCCAAGCCCCTCCTGATGCCCCTGCTCGCCCTCTACGCGCGCGTGTGCGGCGGACCCCGGCTCCTCGTCGCCGCACTGCTCTTCGGCTGGGGCGGAGACGTCCTGCTCCTCTTCGACGCCGAGCCGGCCTTCCTCGCAGGAATGGCGTCCTTCGCGGCGGGCCATGTCTGCTACCTGCTGCTCTTCCGGCAGACCGCCGCACTCACCGGGAAACGGCCTCCACGCGCGCGTGCCACCTGGCTGACGGCAGCCGCGTACGCCCTCGCCCTCGTCACCACCGTCGCTCTCCTGTGGCCCGGTCTCCCCGCCGACCTCCGCGTCCCCGTCGCCGGCTACAGCCTGCTGCTGACCGCGATGGCTTACGGGGCCGCACGGCTCGGGCTTCTCGCGGGCATCGGCGGTGCCCTGTTCATGCTGTCGGACACCCTCATCGCGACCGGCGTCGCCGAGTGGCCACAGCTCCCGAGGCCCGACTTCTGGATCATGATCACGTACATCGCGGCGCAGTATCTGCTGGCCAGAGGGGTGCTGGGGGCCGCCGGCGCGCAGCCCGTGCCCCCGGCGACGTACCGTGAGAGGCGCACCCTCACCACCTGAGCAGGAAGCAGGATCCAGTCATGCGCGCCACCACCATCCACGCCCCGTTCGACATGCGGGTGGCGGACGTGCCCGACCCGGTGGTGCGGAATCCGGGCGACGCCGTGGTGCGGGTGCTGCGCTCCTGCATCTGCGGCAGCGACCTGTGGGCGTACCGGGGCGAGTCGGCACGGCAGGCGGGCCAGCGGATCGGACACGAGTTCCTCGGGATCGTCGAGGAGACCGGTGCGGAGGTGACCGGGGTCGGGCGCGGAGACCTCGTCGTCGCGCCCTTCACGTGGTCCGACGGGGTGTGCGACTACTGCCGTGAAGGGCTCACCACGTCCTGCGAGCACGGCGGGTTCTGGGGCTCGGTCGGGTCCGACGGCGGGCAGGGCGAGGCCGTCCGCGTCCCGTTCGCCGACGCCACGCTCGTCGCGCTGCCCGCCGAGGCCGCCTCCGACGACCGTCTGCTGGCCGCCCTCCTGACGCTCTCCGACGTCATGGGGACCGGCCACCACGCGGCGCTCGGCGCGGGCGCCCGCGCCGGAGTCACGGTCGCCGTCGTCGGTGACGGCGCAGTCGGCCTGTGCGGCGTTCTCGCGGCCAAGCGGCTCGGCGCCGACCGGATCATCGCGCTGGGGCGCCACGAGGCCCGTACGGACATCGCACGCCGTTTCGGAGCCACCGACGTCGTCGCCGAGCGCGGGGACGCGGCCGTCGAGGCCGTACGCGAACTCACCCGCGGCCAGGGCGCGCACGCCGTCGTGGAAGCCGTAGGGACGGAGCAGTCCATGCGCACGGCCGTGAGCATCACCCGTGACGGCGGTGCGATCGGCTTCGTCGGCGTTCCGCACGGCAGCGGCACCGGCCTCGACCTGAGCGTCATGTTCGACCGGAACATCGCCCTGCGCGGCGGGGTCGCGCCCGTCCGCACGTACATCCCGGAACTGCTGCCCGACGTCCTCGACGGAACCATCGACCCGTCGCCCGTCTTCGACCTGACCGTTGGTCTGGAAGGCGTGCCGGACGGCTACAAGGCGATGGACGAGCGCACCGCGCTCAAGGTCATGGTCGCCAACTGACCCGTCGGCCGGCGGAAAGGGTCACCAGCGGATCGGCACCGGCACCGCCGTGAGGACCGCCGAGACCGCGACCACCAAGCCCAGGACCACGACCTCCGCGCGCGCGGGGGAGTAGGCGGTGAGCGGGTCGGGCGCCCGGTGCAGCCGGTGGCGGGCCCACAGGGCGAGGGCGGCGACGGCGGCCACGAGGATCACCTTGGCGAGCAGGGTGCGCCCGTACGCCGTCGTCGTCAGCTGATCCAGGACCGTGCCGGGCGGCATCCGGCGCAAGGTGCTGCCCACCCCCGTCGCGGTGATCGCGGCGAGCAGGACGGCTGCCACGCGCGCGTAGAGGCCCAACAACGCGACGCCCTCCCCGGGGGCCGTGTTCCGCCACCGGTGGAGCGTGCGCAGGACGTACAGCAGCCCGCCCGCCCACAGAGCCGCGCACGTCACATGAACGAGTGTCAGACCCGAGCCGATCAGCGGGCTCTGCTCCGTGGTGGGGTGGGCGCGCAGCGCCTCCGCGACGGCCACCGCGGCCAGCGGCCACACCTGGTTGCCCGGGCGGCGCGACAGGGCGCACAGGCCCATCACGACGAACGCGTTGACCTCCAGCAGCGCGAGCGCGCCGTCCCGGGTCTGGTAGAGCCCGCCGATGTCCATGTCGGAGAGGCTGCGCGGCACCAGGTTGCCGGTGGCCACCACCGAGGCGAGACCGAGCGCGGCGACGAAACCGGCGGCGGCAGCGGCCGGGGCCCAGCTGCGGGGTGCGTCCTGAAGCGGCGCGCCCGGCACCCTGCGGGCCAGCCACGTGACGAACAGCTCGCCCGCCGAGACGCACACGGCGGCGAACAGGACCGTCCGCAGCAGCGCTATCCCGCCCACGCCCGGAGGGGTGGCCTCTCCCGTGCCGCGCAGCGCGGTGGGCGGCCCGAGGAAGGGGATCAGCGCGGCCAGGGCCACCAGGGCGAGGACGGCGACGGAACGCCGCACGACGGCCGCGCTCACCCGGGGCGCGCCCGCCTCGCCACCCGCGTCGGCAGTCGGTCTTATCGAACTCACCTCAAGATCTTCACCAGTCGTCCAGGTCCGGGCAAGTCCTGGCAAACAACTGGCGGAACGGTATTCCGCTCACGCACACGACATTCCGCCCATCCATACGCGCCCGGCCGCCCTCCGACTCAGACCCAGCGCGGCGAATCCGCACCCCAGGGCCCGGGAGGCCGCGACCAGTCGCCCGGCCCGCCCGCGAAGGACACCGGCGGCAGGGCGTACCGCAGCCGTCCCAGAGCACTGTCCGCCTCCGCGAGCCAGGGCGCCGGATCGCCGTACGAGGCCTCGGCAGAGCCGGAATCAGAGTACGAGCCCTCCGGCGAGCCGGAGGCCGCCGCCGTCGTCGCCCGCCTCCCACGCCGCGAGGCTGCCGTCGTCGCCCCACCCCGC
>NZ_LIQZ01000672.1 GCF_001418655.1 Streptomyces phaeochromogenes
CGACGGCGAGATCCGTGAGGGGGTCGGCCTGCTGGGCTCGCCGCCCTTCGAGATCCCGCGGACCGTCGAGCGCGACACCCGCTTCGACCACCTCCGTGAGGGCGACGAGCTGCGCCGCCGTCTGGCCGCGAAGAACCGGCACAACCTGCGCACCATGGGCCTGTTCCTGTTCATCCGGTGGTTCGACTGGTTCGCGCTCACGGTCCTCGGCTTCGCCGCCTTCGACCTGTACGGGGAGCTCGGCACCGCGGGCGGTCTACTGATCGGCGCGTCCCTGATCGTCGGCCTCGCCTTCACCACCGGCTACTACGTACTGGTGGAGCGGCTGATCTGCCGGTTCCGTCCGCTGGAGCCCCGGCTGCACTCCATCTACGACCCGCTCTTCTGGCGCCACGAGCGGCTCTGGAAGATCCCCGACACACACATCGCCATCTACAACGGCACCCCGTTCAAGAACCTGCTCTGGAAGCTGCTCGGGGTCCGTATCGGCCGCCGGGTCTTCGACGACGGGGCCTACATCACCGAGCGGACGCTCACCGCCATCGGCAGCGACAGCACGCTCGGCGCGCACAGCAAGGTGCAGTCGCACTCGCAGGAGGACGGCACCTTCAAGTCCGACCACATCGAGATCGGCGACGGCGTGACGCTCGGCGTCGGCGCGCTCGTCCACTACGGGGCGTCGATGGGCGACGGCGCCGTGCTCGCCGCCGACTCCTTCCTGATGAAGGGCGAGGAAGTACCGGCGGGGGCCCACTGGGGCGGGAACCCGGCGGTCGCCCAGCGGCGCACCTGACAGCTGCGCGGCACGGACAAGCACTGCGGCACGGACGAGCTCCGCAGCGCAGATGGGCTCCGCAGCACAGACAAGAAGGACAACAGGGGGAAGCAAGACCATGGAAACGATCCCGAAGTGGACGCTCGACCCGGTGCCCGGCACCGCGGAGTACGAAGTCCCGCTGCCCGAGGGCCTGTTGCGGGAACCCCGCGCCCTCCTGGCCGCACACGCACGAGTCCTCGCCG
>NZ_LIQZ01000673.1 GCF_001418655.1 Streptomyces phaeochromogenes
CGACGCGGTCCTTCACCTCCTGCGGCAGATTGTCGTAGGCGGCGGCCATGTCGGCCCACATGGTGTCCCCGCCCAGCGGCGGAACCTCGTGCAGCTGAAGCACGGCACCGAGTGCGGGCCGCTCCCGGAAGGTCACATCGGCGTGCCAGACGTTCTCGAAGGTGGGGGTGGATCCACTGCCGTTGTCGAAGCGGACGACATCCTCGCTGGACCCCTGGGCGAGCAGCGGGTTGGTCTCCAACTCCCCCCACTGCCGGGCGAAGTCACGCTGCTGCGCCGATGTCAGGCGCTGGCCGCGGAAGAAAAGCACCTTCCACTCCAGCAGTGCCCGGTTCACCTCCTCGCGCAGCGCGTCCCCCAACGGCCGCGCGAGACTGAGGCCCCGTATCTCCGCCCCGATCGTGCGCCCTTGGGGCACCACCTCGAAGTGTTCGTACGGGCGCTCCTCCCAGCCCTCGGGCAGGCGGCGCAGGACACGCGCGCCCTCGTACATCCCGCCCTCGGGTACGCGGGCCTCGCGCAGCGTGGGCTGTGGTCCGGCGCTCATGACAGTCATGGCTTCCAACTCCTCGTACGTGGACTTCACACGTGGACTTCACGCGTGAACGTCCGGTGGCAGACGGCAGGTTGCTCAGGAGACGTGCCCTCGCCTGCCGCGAACGGAGGAGTTCGGCGACGCGGTGCGAACGTGCACCGGGAGNNTCGCACCCGGTCCGATCCGGGACGCGCAGCGGCCCCGTCGTGTCGAACCAGTGTCCGGTCATACCGATGAGTGTGTGAGTTCCGCTGGGTACTGTCAACATGGCATCGAACGTCAGCCTGTTGACCCGGCATGGTGTGGTGGCTGGGGCGGGTGCTGTCCGCAGGGCGGCGGCCGTGTCCGGCCGCCGCTGTGCCACCTGCCCGCACCCCAAGGTGGAGTGAGACGTGTCACCTCGACGTTGTCACCCCGACAAGGCAGATGTCAGGGACAAGGCAGAGGTCAGGCGGTGACCGGCTCCTGCTCCGCGGAGTTGTCAGCCGCAGGGGTCTCGGCCGCCGTGTAGAACACGGACGAGCCCTGCTTGGTGCGCTGGACATGGCCCTTGGCTACGAGCCCTTCCACCGTGGTGCGTACGACCTTGGGCTTGATGTCGCGGTCGGGGTGGGCCTGGGTGAGCGCGGTGCTGATCTCCGCGGAGGACCGCGGTTCGGACTGCCGTCCGAGGTGGTTGTGGATCAGCTCCACGAGGGTGGGCAGCTTCGCCGCAGGTGAAGACGCCTTCGGCTCGGTGGTCTTGGCTGCCGCCTTCTTCGGCTTGGCGGCAGTTGCCTTCTTGCGCCTGCCCGACTTGGTCTCGGCCGAGGCCTGTCGCGGCAGCGAGGGCTTGGCCGCCGTGACACTCTCTTCCTTGCTCGAACCGGCTTCGAGGCTCTCGGCGCCCAGGGTCCGCTGCAGGTTCACCAGCAGGGACTGGTCGTGCTGCAGGGCACTCAACTGCTCCTGAAGCGCGGCCACTTCGGCGCCGATA
>NZ_LIQZ01000674.1 GCF_001418655.1 Streptomyces phaeochromogenes
TGCCGGTGCGGTCGAAGGGGCCGTACAGGAGAAGCCCGTCGGAGCCCGGCCCGATCTCGTCGGTGTCGCCCGTGCCGCCGTGTCCGCCGTCGAGCAGGTCGACGGAACCGTCGCCGTCGAAGTCGGCGGCGGCGCGGGGCTGGAAGCCGTCGGGCAGGGCCAGTTCGGTGGCCTTGTCCAGGCCGCGGGGGCCGCCGAAGAGGGCGAGGGTCCCGAGCGGGGTGCCGGCGTTGCCGCGGGCGACGACCAGGTCGGTGAAGCCGTCGCCGTCGAGGTCGGTGCGCAGCGGGCCCGAGACGAAGCCCGCGCCCTTCTCGCCCGCCTTCCGGGCCGCCGAAGTCCGTTGGGCCGAGGCCTTGTTGAGGCCGTCGGAGGAGCCGTAGACCACCGTCAGCGTCTCGGTGTACCGCCTCTTGTCCTTGGACTCCGAGTACACGACGGTCGCGAAGTCGTCGTAGCCGTCGCCGTTGAAGTCCCCGGGGTCCGGGTTGTCGGACGGCTTTCCGGCGGCGGGTCTCTTCGGTCCGCTGTCGGGGCGGTCCGTGGAGCCGTCACCGCCGCACGCCACGGCGAGGCTCGCGACCAGGGCGGCGGCCACCGCGGCCGGCCCGGTCCTGGATGTGCGCGGCATCAGCTCTCCATGCCCAGGAACTCCGAGCTGGAGAAGGTGAGTTCGGGCTCCCGCGCGAGCAGGCCCTTCTTCGTGCCCGGGTACACGGCGATCGTGTCCTTGGTGTCGCCGCGGTACGTGCGCACGACCAGATCGGCGCGTCCGTCCCCGTCGAAGTCGGCCACCTTCAGCACGCGGGTGGTCCCCCGGGCGGGCGGCGGCACGGTCACCATCCCGGCCTTGGACAGACCCGTCGTACGGCCCTTGAGGACCCGCAACTCCGAACCGCTGGAGACGAGTTCGCTCAGCCCGTCCCCGTCGAAGTCCCCGGAGTCCAGGACCGTTCCGGCGACGTCGAGTGTGCCGCGAAGGGTGCCCGGAACGTCGTAGCGCAGCGCGGTGCCGGTCATCGAGCCGATCGCCGCGTCGAGCCCCTTGCCCTTTCCGAACCGGCCGAACGCGACGTCGACACCGCTCGGGAGGGCGACCGCGGTACCGGCGGGCCCGGTCGGTCCGCCCGGGAGGAGGGAGGAGGTGGACGCGGAGGCGGCGGAACCCTCGGCGGTACGGACGAGCAGGTCGTCGTAGCCGTCACCGTCGACGTCCACGGCCGGTGGTGTGGGTACGTTCCCCGGCGAGGCGAGCGGAGCACCGGCCGCCTTCGGGGCGCCCTTGCGGGTGAACGGCCCGCGCAGATAGCTGAGCCGCCCGTCGGAGGCGTGCACGACGAGATCGTCGGCCTTGTCCTTGTTGAAGTCCCCGCACACCGGCTGGTCCGGCCAGTCGTTGCCGAAACGTGCCTGCGGGGGAATGGCCAGCTTCACGGCCTTGCCGGCCAGGCCCCGGGCCGAGCCGAAGAGGATCTGCAGTGGGACCGGCGGCTGGCCCTGCCCGTCGAACGGCGGGTCGGTCGAGACGACGAGGTCCGTGTACCCGTCCCGGTCGAGGTCGCAGCTCGCCTCGGCGTCGAAGACGGCGGGCAACTGCCCCTTGGTGGCGGCGGCGTTGCGGGCGGCGCTCAGCAGCTGCCGGGCGCCGGGGGCGAGTCCGCGCGCCGATCCGTAGACGACACCGATTCCGGCGTCGTCGCCGTGGCTGTCGCGCTTCACGAGATCGTTGAGGACGAGGTCGGGGTGCCCGTCCCCGTTGAAGTCGTCGGCCGCCTTGCTGCCCTTGCCGAGCGGCACGGGGACCTGGGCGGGGGCCTTGGCGACGGTCAGGGGCTCACGCTTGCCCGCCGAGTCCCCGTCGCCGCTGTCGGCGGTCGGGCCGCATCCGACGGCGAGGCCGCCGCCGAGGACGCATCCGGTCAGGGCCGCCACAATCCGCGTACTAACTCTTCGCCCACGCACCGTGAACCTCATCCGACCCGGAAACAACAACGCCGGTCATCATGCACTTGTTCGAGCCGAGGGTAAATGGTGGTAACACGCCACCATCTCGCGAAGGGTGGCCGAACCTGTCCGTCAGCCCGGCGGTATGAATACTGGGCGCATGCGGAAGTCCTTGCCGGCCGTGCTGGGCGTGAACCTGTTGCTGGGGGTCCCCGGCGTCGTTCCCGTGTGGCTGCTGTCGTACTTCGCGGTGAACTGGCCGCTCAAGGCGCTCGGCTGGACCGTCGGCGAGCCCACGGAGAACGACGGCATGCTGCCCTGGCTGCTGGTCGGCGGACCGGTCCTGCTGCTGTTCGGCCTGGTCTGGTGGCTCGCCAACCGCCCGCTGCGGCGCACGTCGGCCCTGGAGCCCCGCGTGTACTGGCCGGTCGGTGTCCTGATGACCCTGGTGCCGTCGTTCGCGCTCGTGATCGTTCTATGACAGAGGGATCGAAACAGACGGATTGAAACAGAGGGATTGAATACGAAGGCACTGGGCCGCCGAGCATGCTCGGCGGCCCAGTGCCGTGCCGTGTCGGTCAGGAGCTGTTGCTGTTCGACCGGGTGAAGAACTCGATCTCCGCGATGGACACCTGCTTCTTGGCGTCGGTGGCGTAGGCCGACTTCACGGTGAAGCGCACCGAGGAGACCGCTCCGACCCGGAACTTGCGCCGCTGGCCGCCGGCGCTCTGGTCCAGGTTGATGATCCGGGTGCTCTTCTTGCCGTCGGCGGCGGTGATCAGGGCCTCGATGCGGTGCGGGAGGGCCGACTGCGAGAGCTTGTCCGGCTGGGTCGACACACCGGAGGTGATGACCAGGTCCAGCAGCCGGGTCGGCTGGTCGAACCGGGCCTCCAGCCACTGCCCCTCGCCGGTCCCCGAGACACCCGGCCCCCACCAGGTGTTGCTGAGCTTGTCGAAGGCGAGCGACGCGCCGTGTCCCGAGTACGAGCGCGACGCCTTCACACTGTCCGGACCCACCGCGGAGCGCTTGGCGAAGTGGTCGCGGGTCGCGTCGACCCCGTCGCCGATGTTGAGCACGAGCGTGACGATCAGGGCGAGTACGACGCCGCCGACGACCCAGTTCATGACGGCCCCGAAGCCGCGGCGCAGCCGGGGGCGGTCGCCGGCCCACGGGGTCTGCGCGACGCCGAAGCCGGGTATCCGGCGCCACCAGGGCTGCCGGCCCGGTGCCGACGGCCCGCCGCCGGCCATCGGCATGGCACAGCGACCGCAGTAGTGCCGGTCGGGAAGGTTGAGGGTGGCGCACCAGGGACACGGGGTGCCGCCCTGCGGGCCGAACTCCGGCCCCGGGGCGCGGACCTGGGGGCGGTTCGCGACCGGACGGCCGGGCAGCACGGGCGCGACGGCGGGGGCCGCGGGCGCGCGGGGCTCGGGGTCGCTCACCGGGATGAGGAGGGACCTGGCCCGTTCGGCGGTGGAGTCGGAGGAGTTGGAGGGGTCGGGGGA
>NZ_LIQZ01000675.1:0-845 GCF_001418655.1 Streptomyces phaeochromogenes
CGACGGCCGAGGCGAGTTCGCGGTCGGCGACCAGGCGGGCGTGGGTCATGGTGTCGCGGCCGGCGCCCGCGACCTGCGGGGCGCAGCGCACGGAGTAGGCGTCCTGGACGCGCGGGGCGTCGTCCTGGTGGTGGCCGGTCAGCTCCGAACCCTTGAGCACGGCCAGCATGTTGGCGGCGCTGGCGCCCTGGCCCGGGTGGGGGCGGATGGCGTGCAGCTCGGGGGCGAGGACCCGGTCGGTGCCGAGGAGCGCTTCGAGGGAGAGGGCCGCGGTGATGTCGGCGGACTTGTAGAGGGTGTCGAGGTCGGCGAGGGCCATGACCAGCATGCCGAGCATGCCGTCGGTGCCGTTGAGGAGGGCCAGGCCCTCCTTCTCGCGCAGTTCGACGGGCTCGATGCCGTGCGCGGCGAGGAGTTCACCGGCGGGGCGAATCGTTCCGTCCGGGCCCTCCGCGTCCCCCTCGCCCATGAGCGTCAGGGCGCAGTGGGAGAGCGGCGCGAGGTCACCGGAGCAGCCGAGGGAGCCGAACTCGTGGACGACCGGGGTGATACCGGCGTTCAGGATGTCGGCCATGGTCTGCGCGACGGACGGGCGGACGCCGGTATGGCCCGAGCAGACGGTCTTGAGCCGCAGGAACATCAGGGCGCGGACGACCTCGCGCTCGACGTGCGGGCCCATTCCGGCGGCGTGCGACCGCACGATGTTGCGCTGCAGCTGGGCCCGCAGCTCGGGGCTGATGTGCCGGGTCGCGAGGGCTCCGAAGCCGGTGGAGACCCCGTACACGGGCTCCGGCTTGGCCGCCAGCGCGTCCACGATCTCGCGGGCCGCGGCGAGCGCGGACACC
>NZ_LIQZ01000675.1:856-1003 GCF_001418655.1 Streptomyces phaeochromogenes
CGGCGAGAACGTCGGACGCGGTGACACCCGTCGTCCCCACCACCACAGTGTGCATATCCATATTCAGGAGCGTACGCAGTGAATGCCTTGGTGTCACTAGTGGGTGGCGGGTTGGGTCCTTACACACAGAACCTCACAGAGGCGGCC
>NZ_LIQZ01000676.1 GCF_001418655.1 Streptomyces phaeochromogenes
GGGGGCGGAGGAAGAGGGGGAGGTCGCAGGAGCGGCCGAGGCCGAGGCTGAAGCCGAGGTCGAGCTCGAGGCCTTGGCGGCCTTGCCCTCCGCCCCCTCCGCCCCCTCCGGAGTCGTCGGGGTCTCGGTGTCCGCGGCCTTCCCGGCACCGGCCTTCTCCGCACCGGCCTTCCCGGCTCCGACCACCGCGGCAGCACCGGCAGCCGCAGCAGCAGCAGCAGCCCCCTTGCCCTTCCGCACGGAACGCAGCGCCCCGCGGAGCCGCTCCACCGGCTCCTCGCCCTTCTTGCTCCCGCCGGCGGCCTTGCCGCCCGAACTCTTCTTCTTGGCAGGGGCGTCCACCGGAAGCTCGGGCAACGGCACGACCTTCGTCGCGTCCGGCGGCTCCGGCTCGTCCTTGGGCTCAGGCGCGTGGATGACCTCGGTGAGCATCGTCCGGGCCCCGGCATCGTCGAGCCGCTGCTCGGGGTCCTTGACGAGCAGCCCGTAGATGACCTTCTCCAGCGGCCCGGCGTTCTTCGGCTGCTCCATCGGCTCCGTCATCACCGCGGTGAGTGTCGCGATGGCGGACCCCTTGTCGTACGGCGGCACACCTTCCACCGACGCGTACAGCAGCCCACCGAGCGACCAGAGGTCGGCCGCGGGCCCGGGCTTGTGCCCCCGCGCGCGCTCGGGCGAGATGTACGAGGGCGCGCCGACGAGCATGCCGGTCGAGGTGATGGACGGGTCGCCCTCCACCTGTGCGATACCGAAGTCGGTGAGCACGACCCGGCCGTCCTCGGCGATGAGCACGTTCGACGGCTTCACGTCCCGGTGCAGGATGCCCTCGCGGTGCGCCGAACGCAGCACGTCGAGGATGGCAAGGCCCACCTCGGCCGCGCGCTTCGGCGTGAGCAGCCCGTCCTCACGGATGACCTCGGCGAGCGACTTGCCCTCGACGAGTTCCATCACGATCCACGGCCGATTGTCCTCGTCGATCACGTCGTAGACCGTCACCGCGCCGTTGTTGCGGATCCGCGCGATGGCCTTGGCCTCACGGAAGGTCCGCGTGATCAGCCGCCGCTTCTCGTCCTCGTCGATCCGCGCCGGCAACCGCAGTTCCTTGACCGCGACCGTCCGACCCAGCGTCTCGTCCTTGGCCCGCCACACGGTGCCCATGCCGCCGCGGCCGAGGACTCCTCCCAGCCGGTATCGCCCGGCGAGAAGACGATCGCTCTCGTCCTGCCGGGATGCTCCCGCGCGCTCCGCCTCCGACATGCGTCCCCTCATGCAACCCGCCCTGACAGAGCCTCCATTGTCACCCACCCGACCACCGTCCGACGCCCCGGGTGCCCCCTCGCGGAAGCATTCCTTCCC
>NZ_LIQZ01000677.1 GCF_001418655.1 Streptomyces phaeochromogenes
GCCGCGCGATCTACCACTCGGCGTGGCGGGCCCCGCGACAGTGGCCACCCAGGTCCAGAAGCAGCTCGAAGAGCACGAGGGCGCCTTCGAGATCCACCGCTACGCCGACGAGGCCGCCGCCCGGGACGCCATCGAGGACCGGACCGTATACGGCGCGGTCGTCGCCACCGAGCAGGGGCCGAAGCTGCTGACCGCCTCGGCCGCGAGCCCGTTCGTGGCCCAGCTGCTCCAGCAGTCGGTGACCCAGCAGGCGGGCGGCGCACAGGTGCGTACCGTCGACGTCGTACCGGCGGCCGAGGACGACCCGCGCGGCTCGGCCCTGACGTCGAGCGTGCTGCCGCTGACGCTGGCGGGCATCGCCGCGGGTGCCGTCGTGACCCTGCTCGGACTCCGCGGGCGGCGCGCGATCGTCGCCCTGGTCGGTGCGTCCGCGCTCGTCGGCCTGGTGGCGGCCACTCTCGCCGGCAGCTGGCTCGGCGCACTCACGGGGAACTGGTGGGCGCAGGCGGGCGCCCTGGGCCTGGCCACACTGGCGGTCGGCGCCGCCGTCGCGGGCCTTGCGGCGCTGCTGGGCCCTCCGGGTATCGGGCTGGGCGGGCTCGTCGTCATGCTGCTCGGCAACCCGTTCTCCGGCGCCGCCACGGCACCCGAGATGCTCCCCGACCCGGTCGGGACGATCGGCCAGTGGCTGCCGCCGGGCGCCGGCGTCTCCCTGCTCCGCTCGATCTCCTTCTTCGACGGAGCCGCCGCAGCCGCCCCGGCCCTCACCCTGACCTGGTGGGCGGCCCTGGGCCTGGGAGCGACCCTCCTGGGCAGCGCACTCAAGCGCCGCAAGGAGGCCACGGCACCGGCCCTCACCGAACACGAGCCCGCCCCGGCGAACTGACCCCCACAAAGCCGACCGTGCACCCCTGAAGTAGCGGACAGGGGTGCACGGTCTTACGCGTTTACCGGTCGTACGCGTTCAAGGGGCACTCGATCTTGCGCGTTGGCCCGCCGAGCCCTGCGAGCACGGCTCAGCCCAACTCACCCAGGGGCGCG
>NZ_LIQZ01000678.1:0-424 GCF_001418655.1 Streptomyces phaeochromogenes
CCGTGACCAGTGGCGAAAAGTGATCGCCGCGAGCGCCGAGGAACTCGCCGACCGGGCGCGGATGTTCGCGTTCGAGAATTTCCGCGGCACCCAGTCGGTATGGTACGTCGCCATAAGGACCCATCTGGGCCCCGATCCGGTACGTCCCTGACGAAGGGCGGTGACCCAACCGTGTCCGGGGCAGCACTAGGGTTACTGCCCATGTGGCCAGGAAACCAGCCGCCCGGGGGCGAGCAGAACCCGCAGGACCCGAACCAGAACCCGTACCAGCAGCCGGGGTACCAGCAGCCGAATCCGTATCAGCAACCCGGATTCCAGCAGCCCGGAGCTCAGACGCCCAACCCGTACACGCAGCCGGGGCAGCCCGGTTGGACCGCGCCCGGTGTGCCGCAGCCGCCGGAGACGCCGCCGGGTGGCGGTGACG
>NZ_LIQZ01000678.1:497-1491 GCF_001418655.1 Streptomyces phaeochromogenes
TTCGACGTCCCCGCCGACTGGGAGATCGAGAGCACCGACACGAGCGTGGGCTTCGAGTGGGAGGAGAAGGGCAAGACCGACCGCACCACGGTCACCGCCCCCGCCTACCTCAAGTCCAAGTGGTGCACCACGGACAGCGACAAGGACGGCCGCGACGAGGACACCGCGCTGGCCACCGCCGGAACGCGCGGCGAGAACGGCGCCAAGGACTCGGCCGAGGCCGCCGAGACCCGGGTCCCGTGGTGGATCTTCGGCGGCTACACGCAGCCGGACAAGAAGAGCGTGAAGTTCGACAAGGCGAAGGCGTACACCACGAAGTCGGGCCTTGAGGGCAGCATCGCCACCGCGTACTCGAAGAACACGCCGCAGAACGGCAAGTGCGACAGCGAGGGCAAGGCCATCACCTTCGCGTTCAAGAACAGCGCGGGCGACTTCGTCACCTGGAACCTCTACGGCGCCAAGGGCGTCGGTGACGAGATCCCCGAGGCGACCGTCCAGAAGATCCTGAGCACCGTACGCCTCACCAAGGACGCACCCACGGACACGTGACGTCCCTCGCGCGGTAGCGGCAGCCGGAGCGGCCTGCTCGGCCCGAGCAGGCCGAAAGAAGGGGCTGAGAGGGAGCTCCACGCGCAGTCGATGTCCCGACGGAGTCAGCTGTCCAGTTCGATCAGCAGGCCGCGAATGCGCCGTTCGATCTCGTCGCGGATCGGGCGAACCGAGGCGACCCCCTGCCCGGCGGGGTCGTCGANNCCGGGCAGGAGTCACCGCACCCCATGGTGATCACCACGTCGGACGCCTGCACGGCCTCGACGGTCAGCACCTTTGGTGTCTCGGCGGAGATGTCGATGCCGACTTCCTTCATCGCCTCGACGACCGCCGGGTTGACCGTGTCGGCGGGGGCGGAGCCGGCCGAGCGGACTTCGACCTTGTCTCCGGCTAGGTGGGTGAGGAACGCGGCAGCCATCTGCGACCGCCCCGCGTTGTGGACGCA
>NZ_LIQZ01000679.1 GCF_001418655.1 Streptomyces phaeochromogenes
CAGGACCGCCGCCCGTGGACACGGCCTCCGCGCGGGCGAGGGCGGCGAAACCGCGGCGGATGAGGAGCCGGTTCCACCGGGAGCGCTGCTGGTCCTTGAGCAGTACGGGTTCGCCCGACGGCCCGGTGCGGGCGGCAGACCGGGACGCCTGGATCTCCAACAGGGCGGCCAGCCCGTGCACTTCGGGTTCCTTGGGCATCAACTCGGCGAGCACACGCGCGAGTCGGAGGGCGTCCTCACAGAGCGCGGGNNGTACCCCTCGTTGAAGATCAGGTAGATGACTTCGAGTACGGACCCGAGCCGGGCCTCGCGCTCGGGCCCGTACGGCACCTCGAAGGCGACGGCCTTCGCGGCGAGCGTCCGCTTGGCGCGCACGATGCGCTGGGCGACGGTCGCCTCCGGGACGAGGTAGGCACGGGCGATCTCGACGGTGGTCAGCCCGCCGAGCAGCCGCAGGGTGAGGGCGATCCGGGCCTCGGCGGACAGCACGGGATGGCACGCGGTGAAGACGAGTCGCAGCAGGTCGTCGTCGATGTCGTCGGGATCGGCCGGCTCGTCGACGTGGCCGTGACCGTACGGCTCGGCCGCCTCCAGGTCCCGCCCCATCTCCACGAGCTTGCGCGCGTAGCGCTCGCGCCGCCGTACGAGATCGATCGCCCGGTGCTTTGCCGTGGCCATCAGCCAGGCCCCGGGATTGCCGGGCACNNGACCCCGGCGATGATGCGGGGCGACTCGATACGGAAGACGGTCTCGATGGCGTGGGCGGGGGCGTCCGCCGATGGTTCTGATGGTTCTGGTGTCACGTTCCACCATCAGACACCCCCGGGCCCGTACGACCAAGGGTCAGCCTTCGACGATTTCCCGGACCTCGCAGGTCACCGTCCAGTGGGCCTCGTGGATCTGGAGGAACCTCTTGGTCCACTCGACGGCCTCGGCCTTGTCCTTGGCCTGCAGCATCGCGTACCCCCCGACGACCTCCTTGGCCTCGGTGAACGGCCCGTCGGTGACGGACATCTCCCCGCCCTCCCACCGCACCCGCGTCCCCTCCGCGGTCGGCTTCAGCCCGGAGGTGTCCAGCAGCACCCCGGCCTTCGTCATCTCCTCGATCAGCTCCCCCATCCGCGCCATGAGCTCATCGCTCGGCCCCTCGGCCGGCGCGTTCTGCTCATCGATCCGGATCATCGACAGGTAGCGGGGCATGGTGACTCCCTGAGTCTCTCGGTACGGGGGCGGGGCTTGTCCCACCTTCCCTCTCACCCAGGCGTCGAACGGGGGGCGGCGGGATCGACACGCTCGCCGAATTTCTTCGGAATTTCTTCGAGAAGATCTCCGCCGACACATTTCCGCAGGCCACCGGGCCACCGGCTCACGTGGCCATGGGATGGGCGGAGGGGCGCGGGGCAGCACCAAGCTGGGCGGCAACCATGGATCGACTCTCGTTCGATTCGGTGGTCAGACCCCCGCGCGGTGCTCCAACACCCACGGGGGTCGATGCTTTCCCGGCGCACGCCACACTCCGCCGCGACCCGATCACAAAAAGTCATCCCCCCTGGCCCGGGCGCCACTTGAGCCCGTCTCGGCGGGACACAGGGGAGGGC
>NZ_LIQZ01000068.1 GCF_001418655.1 Streptomyces phaeochromogenes
CTCGACCGCCGCGTAGAGGAGGACACCGAGGGACCACAGGTCGGACTCCGGGCCGGGATTGCGGCCCAGGGCGCGCTCGGGTGGCAGGTACTCGGGTGAGCCGATGACCTCACCGGTCCTGGTGAGGGAGGAGTCGCCCTCGACGGTGGCGATTCCGAAGTCGGTCAGGACCACTCTGCCGTTGCCCGCGATCAGGACGTTGGCCGGCTTCACATCGCGGTGGAGCACCCCGGCGGCGTGCGCGGCGCGCAGGGCGGCCAGGATCTCGGCGCCGATTTCCGCGGCCCGCGCGGGGCTGAGGGATCCCTGGTCGAGCAGGTCGGCCAAGGACTGTCCGCTGACTAGTTCCATGACGATCCACGGACGGCCGTCCTCGGTGGCGACGTCGAAGACGGTGACCACGTTGGGGTGGGTCACCCGGGCCGCGGCCCATGCCTCGCGTTCCAGCCGGGTGTACATGCGCTCGACGTCCGGAGCGGGCAGTCCCGCGGGGGCACGCACCTCTTTGACGGCGACTTCGCGCTGCAGCACCTCGTCGTGGGCGCGCCACACCGTGCCCATGCCGCCCTCGCCGAGGGGGGACAGCAGTCGGTAGCGACCCGCGATCACGCGCTCACGGCCCGGCTCCACCGGCACGGTCTCCTCGTTGTTCATCGGGGCGATTTTTCCTCTCCTCATGAAGCGGCCGGAGCGAGCACGGAGACGGCCGCCCGGCGGGGCCGCTTCCGCGGACCGGACGAGATCGCGACACCGTGACATCGCGGCGGCGCTCATCTCCCGGGCCGGGCCAGTAGCTGCTACGTGCTACACGTGGGAGGAGGCCTCGATAGTTCAACTCGGCGAAAGAAATCTGCCGTTGCGTCTTCGGAACGGCAGCCGCAGGCCCTGGACTGGTACAGAGCGGTCCGTTCGGCGGGGACGGCCGTGGCCCGACACGGTGCCGGCGAAACCGTACCCAGCAGCCCGGACATCGTGCGACGGCGCTGTCGCCCCGACGAAGTCACGGGTCGGTGGAGAGGGCCGGTCCCTGCCGCGTCAGGGCCAACTCGGTGGGTCCGCCGCCCTCCAGGTGCAGGGCGGCGACGTCCGGCCGCGTACAGAAACGGGCTCTGCACGGGGGAGTACACCCCTGCTTGCTTGCCCGCCCCGTGCATGGCCGCCGTGTCCGCGGTGACGTAGGCAGCGACGTGGAACCCGTGGGCCGGTGACCGCGCTTCGCCGCCGAGGTGCTTCACGAGGGCTGCACCTGCTGGGACGGTGGGAGCTTCCGCACGGCGGCCCGGAAACGGCCGGAACGGCTGTAGAGGGCATCGGTTTCCCGGCCCAGGATGGCCCGGCCCAGGATGGCCCCGAAGTGGGGGCGCCGGGGCGGCGGCCCGTGGCACCAATGGGGGTAGGCTCCCCTCTGCCCGGTCCCGTCGAGCGGAGCGGACCCGGCCCGTCGGCTCACGCCCGTGACCGGGTGTCGTCGAGCCTCATCGGTTTCGCTTGTCGGTACGAGGGACACTGTGCATACGCGTTTCACCGTGCTCGGTCCGCTGAGGGCCTGGCGGGGCGAGGTTGAGCTCGAGCTGGGACCGCCCAAGCAGCGTGCGCTGCTCGCGTTCCTCCTCGCGCAGCCCAACCACCCGGTCGGTACGCACGAGATCGTCGACGCCCTGTGGAGACAGAACCCGCCGGACAGCGCGGTGAACGTCGTGCACCGTCACATCGGGGCACTGCGCCGCCTGTTCGAACCCGACATGCCGAGCAGGGGAACGTCACGGTGGTTGGTGCGGGCATCGGGCGGCTACCGCCTGGACGCCGACCCCGAATCCCTCGACCTGCTGCGCTTCCGGCACCTGCGGGAGCGCGCGTCCGGGACCGGGGAACCGGCCGAGGCCACCGAACTGCTGGTGGAGGCCCTGACCCTGTGGCGAGGCCCCACGGCCTCCGGGATACCTCCGGAGGTACGGGCTCATCCCGCCTTCGGCGCGGTGGACGGTGAACACCTCGCCGCGGTCAAGCACGCGGCCGAGCGAGCGCTGGAGACCGGGCGGGAACCGCGCGCACGTGTGCTGGTGACACTGCGTCAGGCCGCTGCCCTGCACATGCTCGACGAGGCGTTGCAGGCCCGGCTGATCCTCATGCTCGCCGCCACCGGCCACCAGGCCGAGGCCCTGGAGGTCTACCGGACCGTCCGCGCTCGGCTCGCCGACGATCTGGGCGTCCAGCCCGGTCCGGAGCTCCAGGCCGCGCAACGGCGGGTGCTGGCACAGACGTACGTCTGGGACGACTCGGCCCGTGCCGAGGGAACCCGGTCCGCCGACCCCGCGAGAGCGGACGCGCGGACAGAGTCGGCTGGTACCGACCGGGAGAGCGAGACGGCTGGTACCGGCTGGGTGAGCGAGTCGAGTGGTGAGGGCCGGGAGAGTGAGACGGCTGGGAGGGGCCGGGAGAGCGCGACGGCCGAGCCGTTCGACCCGGACCACCGGATGTCACTCGTGGTCCCGCCCGCCCAACTCCCCGCGAAACTCCCCTCGTTCACCGGCCGGCTCGACGAGCTCGCCCGTTTCCGCGGGCTGCTGCCGGGCAACTCGGCCTCTACGGTGGTCATCAGCGCGATCGGAGGCATGGCCGGTGTCGGCAAGACCGCCCTCGCCGTGCACTGGGCGCACCAGGTGGCCGACCGCTTCCCGGACGGCCAGTTGTACGTCGACCTGCGTGGCTTCCACCCCAGCGGGACGGTGATGAGCCCGGCCGAGGCCATCCGCTCCTTCCTCGACGCCCTCGGGGTGCCCGCGCAGCGAGTCCCCGCCGGGCTGGACGCGCAGGCAGCCCTGTACCGCAGCCTGCTCGCCCGGCGCCGTGTGCTGATCGTGCTGGACAACGCCCGCGACACCGAGCACGTGCGTGCCCTGCTGCCCGGGGCGCCCGGATGCCTCGTCGTCGTCACGAGCCGGCACCAGCTGTACGGACTGGTGGCCGCCGAGGGCGCGTACTCCCTGACGCTGGACGTCCTCGGCGAGGACGACGCCCTGCGGTTCCTCTCCGACCGACTGGGGCCCGACCGGATCGCGCGGGACCCGGGCGCTGCCCGCGCCATCGCCGCCGCGTGCGGGGGCCTGCCGCTTGCGCTGGCCGTTGTCAGCGCCCGTGCCGCGATCAACCCCGCCTTTCCGCTGTCCGGTATCGCCGAGGAGCTGGCGGAGAGCGAGGGAAGTCTCCATGCCTTCTCCGGCGAGGCGCCCGCCGCGGATGCCCGCAGCGCGTTCTCGTGGTCGTACCGGCTCCTCAGCCCGGAGGCAGCACGGGTGTTCCGGCTGTTGGCGCTCCATCCGGGAGCCGACTGCTCGGTTGCCGCCGCCGCGAGCCTGGCCGGACTGCGCCGCGCCGAGATCCGGCCGCCGCTGGCCGAGCTGAGCCGGGCCCACCTCGTGTCGGAGACCGAGCCGGGACGCTTCACCTGCCACGAACTGCTGCGCGCCTACGGGAGCGAACTGGGCAGGTCGCTGGACGCCCCGCCGGAGCGGAGAGCCGCCCGGCGCCGAATGTTCGACCACTATCTGCACAGCGCGCACGCGGCGGACGCTGTCCTCGCGCCGAGCAGGGAACGCCTCACCCTGGGCCCGCCCGTTGCCGGGACGGTCGTGTCGGAATTCGCCGACCAGGCCCGCGCGGCCGAGTGGCTGGAGAGCAACCGGTCGGTGCTGCTGGCCGCGGTCGAGCAGAGTGCGCGGCGTGGCTGTGGTGAACAGAGCTGGCAGCTTGCGGCCGGCATCGAGCTGTATCTGGACCGCAGTGGCCGCCGTCAGGAACAGTTCGTCGCCCAGACGACGGCGGCGAGGGCGGCGCAGGGGCTGGGGGACGTACGCGGACAGGCCCACGCCCACCGGGCGCTGGGCTTCGCCAACGGTCGGCTGGAGCGTTGGGTGGATGCGGCCGGGCATCTGGCGCGCGCCTTGGACCTGTTCGCCTATGTCGGGGACCGGGCCGGACAGGGGCGGGTGCACCGCTATGCGGCCTTTCTCGCGAACGCGCGCGGTCGCCACGAGGAGGCCCTGGAGCACTACGCCCAGGCGGGTCTCCTCTACCGGGAGGCCGGACGGCGCAGCGGGCAGGCCAGCGTGGCCAACGAGATCGGCTGGACCCACATCCTGACGGGCCGGTACAGGGAGGCGCTGGAGGAGTGCGGCCGGGCTCTGGCCGTCCACCAGGAGATCGGTGACCGCAACGGCGAGGCCGCGGCATGGGACAGCCTCGGCTACGCCCACCACCACCTGCACGAACACGACCGCGCGCTGACGTGTTACGAGCATGCGCTGGAGCTCTACAGGGCGATCCGTGACCGCTACCTGGAGGCGGACACGCTCGTGCACATCGGTGACACCCGCTACGCGGCGGGGGAGTTCGAACGGGCCGCGGACGCCCGGCGTCAGGCGCTGGACATTCTCGACGGCCTCGGCCACCCGGACGCCGAGGCGGTGCGCGGAAAGCTGAAGGACGCGGTCGCTGCCGGCGCCGGGGAGCAGCCCGCTCACCTCTGACCGGGGGAGAGGTCCGCCCAGGACGGATCGGTCGGCTCGGGACGGCTTGCTTTCCGCGCGGGGCGTTGCGGTCGGGCGTCAGAAGACCGTCACTGTTCCGGAAGAGGGACCTGTCTACGCTCGCCGCGCCGCTTCTCTGGGGCTCATACGGCCCTTCCCTATGCATGCCGTGCCGGTGACCCCGCCACGGCTGCGTCCCCTTGCTCGCCGCGCATCCGTGTGCGAGTGCGGGCACCGGCGCGGGGGAGAGGAGCGGGCCGAACTCCCCCTCAGGAACTGGAAAATGAACACGATCACCGGCGCAGAGACCGCCTCGCCCGCGCATCACAGGCAGTTGCTCGACGACCTGGTCTCCGATCATGCGACGGCGCTGCTCGCCTACGCGGAGAAGCTGCTGAGCGACCGGCACACCGCGCAGGACATCGTTCAGGAGACCCTCATCCGTGCGTGGCCGCACACGGAACGCCTCTACAGCACCGAGGGATCCGTGCGGGGCTGGCTGCTGACCGTCGCGCGCAACCTGATTGTCGACCGTATGCGCAGCGCCTGCGTCCGCCGGGAGAGCGTCGGCATCGACAACCGCGACGTCGTCCTGCCCGATCACTGCGAATCCGTGCTGATCTCCGTCGAGACGACGTCCCTGCTGCGTCAGCTCTCCCACGACCACCGCGAGGTGCTGGTGCACACCTATCTGTGCGGCCGGACGATCAAGGAGACGGCCCGCATCCTCAGGATTCCCGCCGGCACGGTCAAGTCCCGCCAGCACTACGCCCTCAACGCGCTGCGAGCCCGCGTGGCATCGAGGGATCCCGCCACGATGGGCTGAGACGCGTAGGCCTTCGCGGTCGCCCATCGCACGCTCCTCTCGCCCTCCGTCGTCCGCCACCGGGCCGACTTCAAGAGGTACACGGAACCGCGGGCACGAAAGGTTCGACGGTATGGCCGAGAGGGCCTGTACGCCCTCGGGGCCCGGTCACCGGACCGGGACCCCGAACCGTGTGAAGGGGAGTCGGCCGGTGCCTTGCCGTTGTGATGGTTGACGATCTGGCGGTAACAGTCACTCAGGGAGAACTGACACCGGTCAGTGCGCGTCTCTCAGCCCGCACACGGATTGGCCTGCCCATCTCGGTGTCGCGAGCGCATCACTAGACGGGCAAGGTGGAGGTCGAGAGACTCTGAGCCTCCAGGCAGTGGGCCTCTGGGATCCCACCAGCGGAGAGCTGAGACCTCCTCGTTTTCCCGGAAGGGTTCAGGGTGTGTGACGTTGCCAATGAACAACGCTCCGTACTCCACCCGCCCATCAGGGTGAAGCATGAACTTCGCGTAGCCCGCGAACTGTGAGGGGCCATCTGCCTTCTGTCCGGTCTCTTCCAGCAGCTCGCGCGAAGCGGCTTGGCGTGGGCTCTCACCCGGTTCGATTACTCCTCCAGGCAGCTCCCATTTTTGGCGTCTCCTGTCGAAGACCAGCAGAACCGAGTCGTGGTGCCAAAGAGCCACCAACGACAGCGGCAGGGGGGCGTCGTCGGGTGGGGCGTTCTCTGCGTCAGGGATGAACGCGATCAGAGCGTTGCCGTTGCCGTCGACGGCAA
>NZ_LIQZ01000680.1 GCF_001418655.1 Streptomyces phaeochromogenes
CAGCCACCCGCACCCCCACCCGCGTACGGGTGGCCACCAGCTGCCCGTCCTGCGGATAGGCATGCCAGGTGCGCCAGTGCACCTGGCCCTCGTGTCGCTGGGCGAGCATCGCCGTGAAGGCGTGCGGGCTGCCGGGGAAGACCCCCGCCAGACCATTCGGATGGTCGGCCACCAGCGCGAGCAACTCCTGCGCGCGCCCCGCGAACGAGCCCCGCGACAACGTCTCGACGCGCGCGGCGAACTCGTACTCCCAGTCACCCACCCGCTTGGCGACGCCGAGCGGCAACGGCGTGCTACTGCCCGGAATACAGGCGACGGTCTCCGAACAACTGCCCCGCTCCTCCTCCAATAGCACCTGGTGGGACGCCCCGAGCAGTCTCAACTGGAGCTTCGAACCCGAGAGTTCCAGATCGAGCGTGGCGAGCGCGGGCAGCGGTTCGCGACCGAGGGCCCAGGCGAGATCGGCCGCACGCGTGTCGGTGTAGGCGGTGTTGAGGGTCGTGAGCATGGGTCGGCTCCGCTGCACGCAAAAGGGTGGGGTTGGTGTCTGTGAAGGGTGACGGTGAGTCGGTCCGTCGCACCCCGGTCGGCGCCGGGCGGGGATTGGGCCCGGGCGGCCAGGTCAGAAGGATGTTCCGGGGTCTGCGTCGGCGATTACGAGGGAATCATGAACGGCGCGTCCGCCACAGCGTTTTTACCCAACTTCGTAGGGTTTCCATCCCCCCGAGGGCTCCACAGCTCAACTGTTCAACCAAGAAGTGCGCCATTGGCTCACACGTGCGCCTTCACGCCCCCCGCTCTCTCAACGCCCCTCAACGTCCCTCAACACTCCTCGCCACCCGCCCGGCTCACCGCGCTCGGCGAATCGCCCCCGGCGGAGAATCCCGGCACACGGTGACGTGCCCGCCGGAGACGAGTCCCCGCACACGGCGAAGCGCCCGCCGGAAGAAGACTTCCGACGGACGCTCGTGGTGCCGGACGGCTCGGACGCGGTTCCCCGTCCGGAGCTCAGCTGCCCCGTGTCAGCTGCCTCCGCCGCATCCGCCCCCACCGCC
>NZ_LIQZ01000681.1 GCF_001418655.1 Streptomyces phaeochromogenes
AGCCATCCGCCTCCACACCTTCGGCCCCGCCGAAAACCTCACGTACGAGCGAACGGCCGCCCCCCGCCCCGCCCCCGGCCAGGTCCGTATCCAGGTCGCCGCCGCGGGCGTACACCTCCTGGACACGGCGATCCGGGCGGGCATCAAGGGCCCGCTCCCGGAACTGCCCGTGCTTCCCACGATCCCCGGCCGGGAGGTCGCCGGCACGGTCGAGTCCCTCGGCGAGGGCGTCGCCGCCCTGTGGCTGGGCAAACGCGTGGTGGCCCACCTGGGCTTCAACCCGGGCGGCTACGCCGAACTGGCCGTCACGGACGTGGACCGGATCCACGAGATCCCCGCGAACCTGGACTTCGCAGAGGCAGTCGCGATGATCGGCACGGGCCGTACGACGATGGGGATCCTCCAGTTCGCCGACCTGACCCCCGACTCCGTGGCCGTCGTCCCCGCCGCGGCGGGCGGCATCGGCACCCTCCTCGTGCAGTACGCGAAGCACGCGGGCGCCACGGTGATCGGCCTGGCGGGTGGCCCCGAGAAGGTGGCACGGGTCGAGAAGAACGGCGCGGACCTGGCCGTCGACTACAAGGACCCGAACTGGCCGGACCAGGTGAGGCACTTCCTCGGCGACCGCAGGGCCACGATCGTCTTCGACGGCGTAGGCGGCGACACGGCCCGCAAGTCGGTGGAGCTACTGACGGCTTCCGACGCCAAACACCTGGTCTTCGGCTGGTCCGGAGCCGGCCTGCACGACGGCACCCCGTACCTCGTCGAGGGAGTATCCGAATCGGTCCTCGGCCCGGTGATGATGCAGAAGACGGGCGGCCCCAACCCCATCCGCACCCTGGAACTCCGCGCCCTCACCGAGGCCGCCGAGGGCCGCCTCACCCCGGCCGTCCAACGCTTCCCGCTCTCACAGGCGGCAGCCGCACACAGCGCCCTGGAAACCCGGAACACCATCGGCAAGGTAGTCCTGGAACCGTAACTCTCAGCCCCCGCCACCCCGCCCCACCGCAGCAAGCGCCCCGTCCGTGAGCCGATACACCGTCCACTCGTCCTGCGGCCGGGCCCCCAACGCCTCGTAGAAGTCGATGGACGGCCTGTTCCAGTTGAGCACGGACCATTCCAGCCGCTCGTACCCCCGCTCCACACAGATCCGTGCCAGCTCCCCGAGCAGCGCCTTCCCGTACCCACCGCCCCGCGCCTGCGGCCGTACGTACAGGTCCTCCAGGTAGATCCCGTGCACGCCGCGCCAGGTCGAGAAGTTGAGGAACCACAGCGAGAACCCGACGGGCTCGCCGTCCGCCGACTCCGCGATGTGCGCGAACGCGGCCGGCCGCTCCCCGAAGAGCGCCTCGCGCAACTGCTCCTCGGTGGCCCTGGCCTCCTCCAACGCCTTCTCGTACTCGGCCAGTTCACGGACCATGGAGTGGATCACGGGCACATCTGCGGGAGTCGCGATACGAATCATGCGGGCAGGCTACGACGGCGCTGCTGTCGACCAGAGCCAATATCCAGGCGGCCGGCCGGAGTCAACGCGCGAGCGCCCCCTCTTCGCCCGACCCGAAAGCCCAAGCCGCCCCCGCCCTCAACGCCCGAGCAACCCCCGCGCAATCGCAACCCTGTCCCCTATACACATCT
>NZ_LIQZ01000682.1 GCF_001418655.1 Streptomyces phaeochromogenes
ACCCGGATGCGACGGGCCAGTCCTCAGGCTGGGTTCGACGTACCTGTGACGACGCCCACCGCCGCCACGCGGTGGACGTCGTCACAGGTACGTCGAACCCAGCCTGAGGACTGGCCCGTCGCATCCGGGTGCCGCCCAGCGTTGATGAATTCTGTTTGTCGTCGCCCGCTCCGGCAACCATGGACATGTGCGACGACAGCAGGTCACAGGTAGCCACGGCGTGCGGTCGGCACAGCTCGACCGGTCCGTCGCCTCAGCAGGCCGCGCCGCCAACAAAGCGATCCCGCGCTGCGCAGGACCGCGTCAGGCCAGGCGCACGCCGGATCGGTCAGCGGCGTTCGCCGGTGTGCGTGGCCGTGGCACGGCAGCGACAGGCCCCAGGTCGAGGCGCTTTGGCTATGTCCAGCAGCGCGGCCGTACGCCGGGCTCGCCGGGCTCGCTGTGACCTTCAGCGGTCCATGGCCAGTGCGCCGGACGTAACCGCAGGTCGCCAGCGCGTGTTCAATTTCAGTTGGCCACTTTGCTCAGCGGCAGATGGCCGCACTGCTTGCGGAATCCGAGGCGGCGTCGTTCGACTGGGGGGTTCGTGTGTACGGAGGGTGCAGGTCGCCTGCTGGGTGAATCGCTCATCAGCGGCCGTGCCTTGTGTTCGACCGGTACGGGCACGAATTCGCGGACCGGCCGGTTCGTGAAGGACGTGTGAACCATGGCGACTTCGGCCTCGGCCTCGGCCGGGCCGCGCGTCGCACTGAAATCGTCCGTCGGGCGCGCCACGACCTCATGGACCGCTTTCAGCCTCGTGTGCCTTGTCAGCCACGGGCTCACCTGTCTGGAAAGGTGTTCTCAGCCTCCGCCGAGATTCTCGTGTGGACGAACCGCGCTGCGCTGATCGTTGCATTCGGCTTGCGGAACGTCGCCTTGTACCGGCCATGCCTGGCGCGTCTGGAGGGCGAGGCTGGCCAGGGTCATGAGCAGATGGATGTCCGCGGTGACGTCGAGGCGCAGGGTCACCCACTGCGAGCCGGGCACTAGCTGAACGGCGGTCGCTGCCGTGAGGTACAGGTCAACGTGGTCGTCGGAGTGGAAGTGGGCGATCTCGCCGTGAGCCGTACGGAGGGCTCGGCCAATACCGCAGCTCGGCTCCGCCTCGGCGAGATCGGGCCAGGTCGCCAGTTGCGCGAGGGCACTCGCTGCCAACGTCATGCGCCCATCATGACCAGCTCACCCCCGGCCACCACAAGGTGAGGGATCTGTAACTGATCCGCAGTGTCTGAAGGGCCCGATACCGACTCGGTGTACGCGGCTGGCCAGTTGCGATTGCCGATGGCCAACTATTCCGGAGGCCACACTCTCGGGTTGTACGGTCCGCTGTCGCGGTTGCCACCGCGTGGCGAGCAGTTCCTGGACGGCGAGCGCGGTGTCGTCATCGGCGGCTGCGACCTCGACCACGGTCAGTCCTGGCTCTGCCACATGTGTTTCGTTGATCGGCTCCATGCATGACACGCCGCCGCTCGCGAAAGTTCTCCGGTCCGGGCGTCTTCACCCGACCGTGTGGAGGCCGGGCGCGCGGGCCCTGGCCGGTCAGCTCGCCTGTGTGTGGGTGTTGTTGAAGCGGACGGCGCTACCCCAGTTCTCGCGGGCGGTGGTCATGCACCAGTGGCACAGGGGCAGGCCGCCGCTGCCATATCTGTGGGTGTTGCGCTGGCAGCCGGAGCAGGGGCCGACCAGGCTGCCGGAGCAGGTGAAGGTGGACGGTCCGGCTCACTGATCGGCGGCGGGAGAGTACTGGTCATCAGGGACGGCCTGTTCTGGGGGAGGGG
>NZ_LIQZ01000683.1 GCF_001418655.1 Streptomyces phaeochromogenes
CCGCAGACGGGGCCGGGGCCGGCGTCGAACTGACGGTGGTCGGCACGGCCGACGACTCCGTGCACCGGCTGCGCGCCTCGTACGTGATCGCGGCCGACGGCGGCTCCAGCCTGATCCGTTCGCAGCTGAACGTCGGCTACGAGGGGCGCACGTACGAGGACCGCTGGGTGGTGATCGACACCGAGATGATCAAGCCCTGGCCGGACCACGACCGGCTGCGCTTCCACTGCGACCCGGCGCGGCCCGCCGTGGACTGTCCCACCCCGCTCGGCCACCACCGCTGGGAGTTCCCGATCCTGCCGGGCGACGACGAGACGTACCTGACCACCGACGAGGCGGTGTACGCACTCGTGGCCAGGTACGGGATCAGCCGGGACAGCATCCGGATCCTGCGGGCCACCGTCTACAGCCACCATGTCCGCTTCGCTGCGCGATTCCGGGTGGGTCGGGTCTTCCTGGCCGGTGACGCCGCCCATGCCATGCCGCCGTGGATCGGCCAGGGCATGGCCGCCGGGGTGCGCGACGCGGCCAACCTGTGCTGGAAGCTCGACGCCGTCCTGCGCGGCGAACTCCCCGAGACCGTGCTCGACAGCTACGAGGCCGAACGGAAACCGCACGTCAGGGAAGTCACCAGACGCGCGGTGTTCGTCGGGCGGATCATCACCGAGCGGCGCCGGCCCGTCGCCGCGGTGCGCAACTCCGGACTGCGGGTCCTCAACCGTGTGCCGGGCTTCGGCAACTGGTTGCAGGACTCGAACTGGATACCCGTCGCCCGTTACGCCACCGGCCTGCAGGCCCGCCCCCGCACCAAGGCGTCCGGCCTCCAGATCCCCCAGCCCTGGGTGACCGGGCCCGACGGACTGCGCGTACGGCTGGACGACGTGCTCGGCAACCGCTGGCTGCTCCTGCACTCCGGATCGGTCACGCCCCAGCCCGCGTGGGACCGGCAGGGCGTCCCCTCGCTCACCATCACGCCCGCCGGGTCCCGGCCGGCCGAGGGCACCCTCGTCGACAGCGACGGCGTCCTGCTGCCCTGGCTGGCCCGGCACCGCGCGGCCACGCTCGCCCTGCGCCCGGACGCCTACGTCTACGCGGCCGCTCCCGCGGGTGCCCAACTCCCGCCACCCCCAGGCGGGTTCACTCCAGCGGCGCGCCCGACCGCGACCACCAGCCAGTGATCCGCCCCCAGCAACCCCTCCCCCAGCGATCCCTCCAATGATCCGCCCGATGATCCAGACAGTGATCCACTCAGCGAGGACACCATGACCACACAGACCCAACTGCCGTCGATGCGCGAGTCCCTGCTCGACGTCGCGGGCAAGAAGATCTTCGTCGCCGAGACCGGTGACGGCCCGCCCCTGCTGCTCCTGCACGGCGGCGGCCCCG
>NZ_LIQZ01000684.1 GCF_001418655.1 Streptomyces phaeochromogenes
GCGCGAGGCGCCGCGCCATCGGGTACGTACTGCTGGCCACCGCTCAGGTCCAGAAGCGCGAGATCGAGGAGGCCTGCAACACGGGTCTGCGCGCGGTCGAACTGCTCGGCACGCTGCGTTCCAACCGCGGGGCGGAGTATCTGGACGACTTCCAACAGCGCCTGGAGCCCTACCGGGACGAGCCGGTGGTACGGGAGTTCGGGGCGCGCATGGAGTTGCAGGCGGCGGCCTGAACCGCCGGACGGGCGCGAGGTCCACGCGGGAGTGAACGCGGGGTGAACGGAGGGCTGTGAGGCGAAAGGAGGCATAAACAGCGTCTTGGGGGGCGGATTCGTTACTGCCGCCCCCGGAGACGGCTGTCACGACCTGTGCTGCGTGGCATCGGGTTGTGGGGACCCGGTAGCGTGAACCGACGATTCCGAAGGTCCCCCATTCGTAGGAGTCCCGGTGACGCACAACGGACAGGGCGACGAGCCCTCGGCGCGGCCCGCGCACGAAGGCATCGTGCTGCCGTCCGACGGCGGCGAACCCCTCCTGCCGGGCCAGACGGGCGACCGCGCCGTTCCGGCGGGCGGTCAGGCCTGGGACCAGCCGTGGGGTCCGGGACCCGCACAGGGGGCCTCCCAGGAGCCCGGACAGGGTTGGAATCCGACCGGCGAATGGGGTAATGCGGGCCAGGACCAGGGCCAGGGTGCGCAGGCGCCCGGCTGGGGCACGCAGCACACGGGTACGGGCCAGGGCGGGGCCGCTCCGGCTTCGGGTGCCCCGGCCCAGGACGCGCCCCCGCAGATTTCGAGTTGGACCGCCGCCCAGGCGCCGGACGCGGGAGCCCAGGCTCCGGGCTGGGACGGGTCCGCCCCGGGCGCGGGTGCCGGTCCCGGTGCGCAGGGCGGATACGCCGGGCAGCCGTCGCAGTACGCCGATCCGACGGCCCAGTACGGGGCACAGGGTGCGGCGGGCGGCCCCTGGGGCGGCCCGCAGGCGCCGAACAGCGGCGGCGGCCAGCTTCCGCCGCAGAACCCCGGAGCGGGCTCCGTGCCCCAGCAGCGGTCGGCCGCCGGAGCGCCCCTCCCGCACGAAGGTGCGCCGACGAACGGGTACGGCGCCCCGCAGACTCCGGGTGCGTACGCTCCCGGGAACCCGCAGGCACACGGGCAGGGCCCTGCCGGGGCACCGGCTCCGGGTCCGTACGTACCCGAGAACGCGCAGGCACACGGGCAAGGCCCCGCCGGGGCGCAGGCTCCGGGTGGTTACGGCTACCCGCAGGCCCACGGTGGCCAGGCGGGGGCGCCTCAGCCTCACTCGCAGGGCGGTGCCGCCGAGTCGCAGGCTCCGGGTGGCTACGGGTACCCGCAGGGTTCCGGTGGCCAGGCGCCCGCGTCGTACGCTCCCGGCGGTCAGACTGCCGCGCCGCTGCCGCCAGTTGGTGCGGGTGCCGGTGCGATGCCCGTCGCCGCCATGGACGAGGGGGCGACCCAGTACCTGCCGCCGGTTCCCGCCGCGCCGGCCGTGGACGAGGGCGCCACACAGCTCCTTCCCCCGGTGGGCCCCGGTGCGCTGCCGCCCGAGATGCCTCCCGCGGGGGCGGCCCCCACGGCGATGTCCTCCGAATCCACGCGGTACCTCGGCCGGGTCCGGCCGGACGGGCCTGGACCGGTGTCCGGAGGCCCCGGCGCCGGACCCCTGCCGCCCGCCGTCGACCCCGACGCCCAGCCCACGCAGTTCATCGCGCCCGTACCGGCCCAGCCCGGCGCGGCGCAGTACGGGGTGCGCCCGGGCGTGCCCGAGGAACGGCAGCAGCAGCCGCCGGCCGAGTTCGACAACCTCTTCCGGGCCGACGCCGGAGGCTCCACGCAGCAGTTGCCCCGAGTCGACCAGCCGCGTGGGAGACAGGGCGCCGCGGCCGGCTTCGGCACCCCGAACCGTCCCGGTGCCCCCGGTGCCCCCGGTGGCCCGGGCGCGCCCGAGGGTCCCGCGGGCCGCGGCGCACGCCGGGGCGCGGCGGACGGTGACAACGGCCGCGGTGGCCGCACCCGTTCACGCGTGCCCGTGATCGCCGCGGTCGGCGTCGGCATCGCCGTACTCGGCATCGGCGCGGGCGCCCTGCTCAGCGGCGGCGGGGGCGACGACGGCGACGACAACAAGACGGTGGCGGCGACCGCGCCCGCCACGGACGACTCCGCCTCCGCGTCCGCCGACCCGGCCAAGGAGCAGGCCGTGGCCCTGGACAAGCTCTTGGCGGACAGCGGCGACAGCCGCGACTCGGTCGTCAAGGCCGTCGGCAACGTACGCAAGTGCGCCGACCTCGGCCAGGCGGCCACCGATCTGCGCAACGCGGCCAAGCAGCGCGACGGCCTGGTCACCAGCCTCGCGGACCTCTCGGTCGACAAGCTGCCGAACCACGCACAGCTCACCGCCGCGCTCAACAGCGCCTGGAAGGCCTCCTCCGCGGCGGACACCCACTACGCGGCCTGGGCCGACCAGACCGCGGGCAAGAAGGGCTGCCGCAAGGGCCAGGCCCGGAACACGGGCCAGACGGCGGCGGGCAACCGGGAGAGCGGCACCGCGACCACGCAGAAGGCCAAGGCCGCGAAGCTGTGGAACTCCATCGCCCAGACCTACGGACTTACGGAGCGCCAGCCCGG
>NZ_LIQZ01000685.1 GCF_001418655.1 Streptomyces phaeochromogenes
CCGCCGCGACCGCGGGCCCCGCCCGGGGCCCGCGGTCGCGGCGGTGGCTGCTGGGGTTCTGGGCCGTGGTGTTCGTGCTGTTCCTCGCGGTGGACCCGGGCCGGCAGACGTTCGACACGAAGCTCGGGGTCGCGCTCGACCCCTGGCAGTTCCTGTCCGACCTGGGCCAGTTGTGGCACGACCGGGGCGGCTTCGGCGGAATAGCGGACCAGTACGTCGGCTACGCCTTCCCGATGCTGCCGTACTACGGCCTGTGCGAGCTGATCAACCTCCCGGTGTGGCTGGCCGAGCGGCTGTGGATGTCGCTGATCGTGGCGGTCGCCTTCTGGGGCGCGCTGCGGCTCGCCGAACGGCTGGACATCGGCAGCAACGCGTCCCGGCTGCTCGGCGCACTCACGTACGCGCTGTGGCCGGTGTTCACGATCGTCGTCGGCTCGACCTCCGCCGCCGCACTACCCGGCGCCTTCCTGCCATGGGTGCTGCTGCCGCTGACGAACGAGCGCTACACCGCCCGCGTCGCCGCCCTGCGCTCGGCGCTGATCATCCCCTTCATGGGAGGCGTCAACGCGGCCTCGACTCTCGCTTCCCTGCTGCCGGTCGGTCTCTACCTTCTCTCCCGCCCGCGCGGCCCCCGGCAGCGCAAGCTGATCGCCTGGTGGATCCCGGGCGTGCTCCTGGCGACCGCCTGGTGGGTGGTCCCACTCCTCATGCTGGGCATCTACGGCGAGAACTTCCTTCCGTATGTGGAGAGTTCGCAGACCACGACGGACACCATGGCGGCGACGGAGGCCCTGCGCGGCGCCGGGAACTGGGTCGCGTATCTGCACTTCGGCGAGGCCTGGCTGCCGGCCGGCTGGACGGTCGCGGCCTCGGTGGTCGTGATCCTCTCGTCGGCGCTCGCGGCAGGCCTCGGCCTGGCCGGGCTGGCCCGCCGTGACCTGCCCGAGCGGCGCTGGCTGGTCCTGACCGTGCTGTCGGTCGCGCTCATCACCCTTGCCGGGTACGGCGGTTCGTTCGGCGCGCCCTTCCACGGGGTCGTCCAGGACTGGCTGGACGGCGGACTCGTACCGTTCCGGAACATCTACAAGTTCCAGACCGGACTGGCCCTCGCCCTCGTCTTCGGCCTGATGCACCTGGTCGGCGTCGCCTCCCAGTCGCGGGGCGCCCGCCAGGTCCGCGGCCGTCGGTACGTGGCCCTGGTCGCCGCGGTCCTCGTACTCCCCGGTCTCGCCTGGCCCTACCTCAACGGGTCCATCCTGCAACCGGGTTCGTTCCAGCAGCTTCCCAAGTACTGGCAGTCCACGGCCGACTGGCTGGAGAAGTACTCGCCGGACTCCCGTGCCCTCGTCGTGCCCGCCACCGCGCACGGCATCTACACCTGGGGCTCGCCCATCGACCAGCCCCTCGACGTGCTCGCCGAATCCCGCTGGGCCCAGCGGGA
>NZ_LIQZ01000686.1 GCF_001418655.1 Streptomyces phaeochromogenes
GTAGAGGGGGAGGGCGGGGACGGAGAGGGGATGTCCGGCGGGAAGTGGTCGCTGAGGAGGACGTCGTAGCCGAGATCGGCGCGACCCTGCCAGTCGTCCGGGAGACGCAGGGTCGCCTCCGTGCCCGGTACGGGTCCGACGGCGAGCGCGCGGAGGGTCGTGACCCGATCGGGGTCGAGGCGCCCGAGGACCCGGATCCGCAGCCCGGGACGTGCGCCCAGCCGGTGGAAGTTGGCGGTGTGGGCGAGAGCGGGGTGGCTGTGCGCGGGAGCCAGCCGGAACGGTCCACCGGGGTTGGGCCGGCCGTCCGCGAACGCGTCGCCTCCGCAGGGCAGTTCACGGACCAGCAGATCCTCGCCGTCGGTCGCGGCGATCTCCACATCACAGCCGATCAGGGGACGGGCGTACCCGGCGCCTTGGGGGTCACCGGCCCCTCCGGGGTCACCCACGAGCGACGCCGGGAACCGCACGGCGGCGGACTCGGCGAGCGGGCGGGCGAACACCGTCGCCGGCGCGGCCTCGCTCCAGGGGCGTCCGGCGGCGAAGGTGGCACGGACTCCTCTTTCCGCAAGCAGGCGGCCCTCCGGGGAGACGGTCGCTCCCGAGATGATCAGGCCGCCGCGGGACACCCGGAAGTGGTCGCTCAGGAAGCTCCGGATGGCGACCAGGGCGGTACCGGCCCGTCCCGCCCGCGCCGGGCCGCCGGGCTGGACGTCGCGGAGCGTGTACCAGCGGCCGTCGTCGTCGATGAGATGCGTGACCACCCCGCCGAGGTCGTCGGCGCCGATCACCGGTTCGCGGCAGACGCCGTAGAGCCGCAGCGACCCGTCGGGGCGGTGGTTGCGTCGGACGGCTCCGATCAGCGCGGGCTCGGGGTCTCCGGCCTTCAACAGGTGGGCGACGAGGAGGAGTTCGCGCAGGGCGGTCACCAACTCGGTGAGTCTGCCCGGGCTGTACGGGTCGCGCGTGGTGCGCAGGCAGCGCGCCACGCTCAGGGCCGCGGCCTCTGCGCGGTGGAGTCCCGTCAGACGTGCCGTGTGGGCGGCGCGCAGCAACTCGGCCTCAAGGACCGGTCCCGTACCGGCCGTTCCGGCCGAGAGCACGGCTGCCGCCGCCGTCCAGAGTGCGGTGGCCGCACGGATCTGGGCGGCGGTGGGCCCCGTGGGGGCCCCGGCCGGGGCAGGGG
>NZ_LIQZ01000687.1 GCF_001418655.1 Streptomyces phaeochromogenes
GGGCTGAGGGGTGGGGTTCTTCGACCGGCTGAGGGGCGGTTCGGCGGCGCCCACCGAAGCGAACTCGGCTTCAGCGGAGGCCAGTTCCTCCCATGAGGGTGCGGGCACGTCTCCTAGCGGTGTGGGTTCGGGTACGGCCATGAGGGCCGGGGCGGCCCCGGTGGGCGGCTGGGTGGGGTTGCCGCCGATCCAGCGGGCCGCTGTCGGGCGGACCGGTGTCGCGGACTCCGGGTTCGGCGGGCGGCTGAGCACCTGGCAGAACCCCTCCTTCACCGGAACCCTGTCCCACGCCGTCCTCGACGCGGCGCCGGGCGGGCTGGTCAGGAACGCGCTCACCACGTCGGCGAGGCCCGTCTCCGGACTCGAACCGCCCTCGCACACCCTTCTGCCGGTGCGGTCCGAGGAGCCCGAGGCCCCCGGCGACGTACGCGCCGACACCGCACCTGTACCGGTACAGCGCGCGCCGCGTCCGGTCACGGCGTCCCGCCCGGCGGGCCCCCGGGTCACACCCGTACCGCCCCGGGCCCACCGGCCGAGCCCGCTGACCCGGGCGCCCGCCACACCTGCGGTGCAGCGACGGGCGCTGCCCGCTGCCCGCCGGGAGGCCACGAGCGCGCCCTCCGCGGGGGCGGCGGCCGATGGCGCGCGGCCCCCAGTGGCCGGCCCACCGGCCGCCTCCGGCAACCCGACTCCGACCGCTCCGGGTGGCAGCCCGGCGTCCCGTGGCGGTACGGCGAGCGGTTCCGGCAGCCCGGCGCCCCGCTCCGAGGGCCCGGCGGTCAACGTCCAACGGTCGGCGGCCGGTTCAGGCGGCACGGCCGGCCCACCGGCCACCACCGGATCCACCGCTACGGCGAGCGGGCCCGGCACCCCGGCGCCTCATTCCGGTGGCGCGGCCGTCAACGTCCAACGGGCGACGGCCGGTTCCAGCGGCACATCCGGCACTCCGGGCACGGCGGGTTCCGGCAACCCGGCGCCCGGGCCTGTCCGTCCGACGGCCGACCCCGGCGTCCGGGCGACACGCCCAGGTGCACCGGCGGCCAACCCTGCCGACAGGGCGGCCGGTTCCACCGGCGCGACACCCCAGACCGGCACCCGTCCGACCGGCGCCGGCACCGAGGCGGTGACCTCCTCCGCCGGTATGGCGAGCAGCGCGGCGTCCGCCGTCCCGGACGCCACGCCCACCACCGGGCCCGGCAAGGCGGTGGCCGACGTCCAGCGAGCGGCTGCCGACCCCCGTGGCGCGGCCCCTGAACGCGCCGGAACAACCACCGGTCCTGGCCCCGCACCCGCCAGGCCCGGCAACGCCGTGGTCAACGTCCAACGGACGCCGACCAGCCCCAACGGCACGCCGTCCGAGCCCACCGCGACGACCACCGGTCCTGCCACGACGGCCGCCGGTACCGACAACGCGGCGGTCCGCGTCCAGCGGGCGGCGGCCGACTCCGGCAGCATGCCGATCCGCCCCTCCGCGACGACCACCGGCTCCAGCGGGACCGGGGACGGCCCCAGCCGCACGGCGCCCGGACCGAGCGGTGCGGCGCAGCACGGGGACGCGGCGCCCGGCGTCCAGCGAGCTCCCGCCGCGCGCCGCGGCACACCAACTTCCGCCGCCGGAACGGCAGATGGGCCCAGGAAGGCAGCGCCCAACTCCAGGGGCACAGCGGCCGGTTCCGGCACCGCGGCTGCCAACATCCAACGGACAACGAGCGGTTCCGGCGGCTCTCCGACCTCCTCCACCGGAACGGCAACCGGTCCCAGGGACGCGGCGGCCAACTCCGGCGGCACTACGGCCCGTTCCAGCAGCCCGGCCGTCAACGTCCAACGGACGACGACCAGTTCCAGCGGCACGCCAACTGCCCCCACCGGAAGGGCAACCGGTCCCGGGAACACTGCACCCAACTCCGGTGGAATGGCGCCTCGTTCCAGCAGTGCTCCTGCCAACACCCAACCGGTGCGCACCAGTTCCAGCAGCACGCCAACAGCCCCCGTCGGAACGGCACATGGGTCCGGGGACGCGGCAGCCAACTCCGGTGGCACGGCGGCCCGTTCCGGCAGTCCGGCGGTCAACGTCCAGCGGGCGAGGGCCAGTTCCAGCGGCACGTCCGTCACACCGGCCACCACCGGCTCCGCCGGTACGGCGCCCGGCCCCGTTCGTCCGACGGCCGGCCCCGCCCACGACGGCCCGGCGGCGACTCACCCGGTCGGTCCGGCCGCCGGGGCCCCTGCCGACAGCCGGACGCCCAGCCCCGGCAACCCGGTGGCCCCGGGCTCGCAGGCAGGAAAGACCCCCTCCGCCAACTCGGCTGCTCCAGGCCCGGGTCGGGGTGGACCCGCCACCCCCACCACCAGGCCGGTGCCGCCGAGCACGCAGTCCGGCGCTGGCCCGCGCCCGGTGCAGCGGAGCGCCTCCGCCCCGGCCCGGCGCCTGGGCCTCGGTGCGCCGACCTCGGGGAACGTGTCCACCACCGGTCCGACGGCCGCCCTCCCGGGACCGGCGACCCGGCTCCCCGTCTCCTCGGCCACCCCCGCACCCGCGAGCCCGCCGGACCAGCCCCTCACTTCGGC
>NZ_LIQZ01000688.1 GCF_001418655.1 Streptomyces phaeochromogenes
GGTGGGGGGACTCCTGGTGGGGTGGGGATGCGGAGTTGGCTGCGCAGGGGAGGGCTTCGAGGTTCGGTCAGGTGGTCGGCCTGGTCGCCAGCTGCGCCGTCAGGTCGGCGAGGGTGTCGAAGCCCGTGCCGTTGAAGTCGCCGATGGATGTGGCCAGTCGGTTCTTGAGCGGGGTCGTCCAGCGGGACGGGATCGCTTCGGGGTTGCCCGCGAGCAGGCCCGTGATCGAGCCGGCCGTCGCGCCGTTCGAGTCCGTGTCCCAGCCGCCCGACACGACACGGCAGATGGAGGCCGTGAAGTCGCCGTCCGCGTGGGTGAGCGCGGCGGCGAGCAGGGCCGTGTTGGGGATGGCGTGGACCCAGTGGTACGCGGCGTGGGTGGCGTGCAGTTCGTCGACGACCGTGTCGAAGTCCCGCTGTTCCTGGGCCAGTTGGATCGCCTGGCGGACGGCTCGGGCCAGGCGTGAGTCGGGTGGGACGACCGTGAGGCCCATACGCAGGCAGGCGTGGATGTCGGTCGTGCCGGTGGCCGCCTCGGCGATGGCCGCCGCCGTGAACATCGCCGCGTAGACGCCGTTGGCGGTGTGGGTGAGGGTGGCGTCCCTGTGGGCCTGTTCCGCGGCGGTCGCCGGGGCGCCCGGGTTGGTCCAGCCGTGGGCGTCCGCGCGGATCAGGGCGCCGATCCATTCGCGGAACGGGTTGCGGTGCCGAGCCGTGTGCGGGGGCTCGATGCCGTCGAGGAGGTTGCGGTAGGCGACGCGTTCCGCGGTGAACGTGCGGCCCGCCGGGAGTTCGTCCAGCCAGAGGCGGGCCACGTCCGTGGTGGTGAAGTGCTTGCCGTGGCGTTGGAGGAGCAGGAGGTTCAGGAGGGGGTAGTTGAGGTCGTCGTCCTCCGGCATGCCGTCGATGTTCTCGGCGAGGGAGGTGGTCGCGGAGCGGCGGTTCCAGGGGTGGGTGGCCTTGAGGTGCGGGGGGAGGCCTCGTTCTGTGAACCAGGTGGTCAGGGGCCAGTTGCCGGTGGCTCTGGCGAGTTGGCGGATGCCGTCCAGGGGGAGTTTTTCCACTGGTTTGCCGAGGAGGCAGCCTGCGGCTCTGCCCAGCCAGGCGGCTTCCAGGCGGGGGTGGAG
>NZ_LIQZ01000689.1 GCF_001418655.1 Streptomyces phaeochromogenes
TCCTCCTCGGCCGAGGAGGAGGGCGCCGACCCCAACCCCAGCGAACCCGCCGTCTGCCACGCCCGGTACGAACTGGTCAACGAGTGGCCCGACGGCTTCCAGGCCACCGTCACCGTCAAGTCCGACTACGCCCTCAACAACTGGCGAGTCAGCTGGACCTTCCCCGACGGCCAGAAGGTGACCCAGATGTGGGACGGCAACTTCGACCAGGACGGCTCCCGGGTCACCGCGAGCGCCGCCGACTACAACAAGTCGGTGGCCGCGGGCGGATCGTTCGCCGTCGGATTCCTGGGCTCCTGGAAGGCCGGCAACGGCAACGCGGAACCGGACGAATTCATGCTGAACGGCCGCAGCTGCACACACAGTTGAGCAGGGCCGGGCCCTCGGGCGGTAAATGGGTTGGCCGGGGCGGAGGAGCGGGCTAAGGTCTGACCGTTCTCGCGGTGGGTCTCCACCGCCGACGTCGTGCTGGTGTGATCAAGGAGGTGTGATCGATGGCTGTCATCGAGCTGGGCGCTGCCCGCATCCGGAAGTTCATCGAATCCACCTCTGTGGTCACCGGCTGACAACCTCCTTCTCCGCGCCCGAGCGCGCGCGGCCGGGGCCACCCTTCGAAGGGTCCCCCCTTGTCTTCCTCTTCTTCACTGCTTTCTTCTGCTCACCCGCTCGCGGCCTACGGCTGGGACGACGGGTGGGCTGCCGAATTCGCCCCCCACCTCGAACGGGGCCTCATCCCGGGCCGAGTCGTACGGGTCGACCGCGGACAGTGCGACGTGGTCACCGCCGACGGCCTGGTCCGGGTCGACACGGAGTTCGTGACGCCGCACGACCCCCTGCGCGTGATCTGCACCGGCGACTGGGCCGTGGTCGACGCTGGCGGGGACCCCCGGTACGTACGGCAGTACCTCCCACGCCGCACCGCCTTCGTCCGGTCGACCTCCTCCAAGCGCTCGGAAGGACAGATCCTCGCCGCCAACGTCGACTTCGCGATCATCGCGGTCTCCCTGGCGGTGGAGCTGGACCTCGGCCGAATCGAACGTTTCCTGGCGCTGGCCTGGGAATCCGGCGCACAGCCCCTGGTCGTACTCACCAAGGCGGACCTGGTACCGGACGCGGTGGGCCTGTCCTACCTCGTGCAGGACGTCGAGACGACGGCACCGGGCGTACAGGTGCTGGCGGTCAGTTCAACAGACGGAGACGGCCTCGACGTCCTAGGTGCCGTCGTGTCCGGCGGGACCTCCGTGCTCCTCGGACAGTCCGGCGCCGGCAAGTCGACGCTGGCGAACGCGCTCCTCGGCGAGGACGTGATGGCCGTCCATGCGGCACGCGACGTCGACGGCAAGGGCCGCCACACGACCACGACCAGAAACCTGCTCGTCCTCCCCGGCGGGGGCGTACTGATCGACACACCGGGGCTGCGCGGAGTCGGCCTCTTCGACGCCGAGAGCGGGGTCGGCCAGGTGTTCTCCGAGATCGAGGAGCTCGCCGCCTCCTGCCGATTCCAGGACTGCGCACACGAGGCCGAGCCCGGCTGCGCGGTGCTCGCTGCCGCGGGCTCCGGGGTGTTGCCCGAGCGGCGGCTGGAGAGCTACCGGAAGCTGCTCCGGGAGAACCAGCGGATCGTGGCCAAGACCGATGCGCGGGTCCGAGCGGAGCTTCGGAAGGAGTGGAAGCGGAGGGGTGCGGAGGGGCGGGCCGCGATGGATGTGAAGCGGGGGGTGCA
>NZ_LIQZ01000069.1 GCF_001418655.1 Streptomyces phaeochromogenes
GGCGGCGGGGGCGAGAAAAGAGCCCTAGCTCAACCGATACGCATCCAACGCCAACGTCATCTCAATCAAATCCCGAGGCCGAGCCAACGACCGAGACGTCAGCTGCTCCAACCGCCGCAAGCGGTTGAAGACCGTGTTCCGGTGGCAGTACAGACGCCCGGCCGCCCGCCCGGCAGACCCCTCACACGCGAGCCACGCATCCAGGGTCTCCAGCAACACCGCCCGATCGGCCGGTTCGAGTTCGAGCAGTGACCCGAAGACGTCGGACACAAGCCGCCCCGCCAACTCGGGCTGGCTCACGACGAGCGCGGTCGGCATCCGCTGATCGAGCCGCACGACGGCCGTCGCGTCGGGCGGACACGTGCGAAGGGCAAGCTCGGCGAGCCGCCGAGCCCGCCCCAGCTCGGCAAGCCCGGCGACGACGGGACTGATCCCACCGGGACCGGAACAACGGCCGTCCAAGGCGCGCGCGACCCCGTCGAGCCCCTGCCCGTCCGTGAGAGCCACCACCCCCACCTCACAGTCCGCCCGCATCCGCCAGATGAACCGGAACCCGTCCCCCTCCACGGGCCGCCGATACGACTCCCGTTCCCGCCGCTCGGACCGCAGTACGACCACCGCATACGGCCCCCGCTCGGGAAGATCGAGCCCGGCGGCGGCCCGAGCCGCGAGACCGGGCGCCTCCTGCCCTTCGAGGAGCGCGTCGAGCAGCGCCTGAAGCCGCTCGTCGGTACGCCGCCGAAGCTCCATCTCGGTCGCCCGGTACGCCTCGGTGGCCACGGCGGCCTGCGCGTCCACGGCGGACCACACCATGGTCGCCGAACGCATCAGCACCACGAGCCGCTCAGGCTCCTGCCCGGCCGCCGCCCCCTCCTCCATCAACGCGTCCCACACCAGATACCCCGCGGCGCGATACGCGTGCACGAGCAACTCAAGCGGCAACCCCTGCTGGGCCCGCCGCCGCCCCGCCTCCTCCGCGTACTCCAGGTCACGCCGTGGCGAGTCCCGGGGCGCGGAGATCGTCTGGATCCCGATCCGCATCGCCTCCTCGGCCTCCCGCCACTGCTGGTCGTACGGCAGGAACTCCTTGTAGACGGAGGAGTGTTCGGTCAGCTGCCGCATGTGCTCGTCGACGAGCTCGGGCAGCCGTTCCAGCAGCGCTGAACAGGACTCGGTGAGCAGCTTCCAGTCATGACCGGTACGCCTTCTGCGGGCTCCCATGGGCGGAGGATGCCACCGGTGGGCCGCCCCGCACAGGCCCCTGACACGCGGTGTTGTGCGCGCGCACAACGCACGGCCGCGCCCGCTGGTCACCCGCAGCGATTCGCCCGCACCCCGTGGACGGACGCCCCCGCCGGTGCTGTGGTGAGCGCCACACGGGGCGAGAACAGGGGGAGTTCGATGGGTGGTTCGGATGGTTCGGGCGGTTCCGGGCTGGTCGTTCACGACCTGTCGGTCGGATACGGGCCGGTACGCGCACTGCGCCAGGTTTCCCTTGAGGTGCCCGAGGGTGCCGTGGTCACCGTCCTCGGCGGCAACGGCGCGGGCAAGTCGACCCTGCTCCGGGCGGTCTGCCGGACGCTGTCGTTCCACGGCGGCGCGGTCACCGGCGGTACGGTGAGCTTGAACGGCCGCCGTCTCGACGGGCTGTCGCCGGACCGTGTCGTCGCCGCGGGAGTGTCCCAAATCCCGGAAGGGCGGCGGGTGTTCGCCCGGATGACCGTCGCCGACAACCTCCGCGCCGGAGCCCTCGGCGCCACCGGGGGCCGGACCGGCCGGGCCGCCGCCCTGCGCCGCGTCCACGAACTGTTCCCCGTCCTCGCCGACCGCGCCCAGCAGCGCGCCGGCCTGCTGTCGGGCGGAGAACAGCAGATGCTCGCGGTCGGCCGCGGCCTGATGGCCACCCCGCGCATCCTGCTCCTCGACGAGCCGTCCCTCGGCCTCGCCCCGCTGATGGCCGAGCGGATCGCCGACACCGTACGGGAGATCAACGCCCAGGGCACCTCGATCCTGCTCGTCGAACAGAACGCCGCCCTCGCCCTGCGCCTCGCCTCCCGCGCGTACGTCCTCGAAGTCGGCGAAGTCACCCTGTCGGGTCCTGCGGACGAACTGGCCGCCTCCGACGAGGTGCGCCGCCGCTATCTGGGCGTCGTCGACGAGGACGCGGCGGCCGACGCCGAGGGGGCCCGCACCACGCATCCCGCACTGACCCGCTGGAAGGGGTGAACACCGACATGCCGAGCGACGACGCGATGCCCAGCGACGGCACACCGGGCGACGACGAACCGGACCCCGCCCGGCCGCACAGCAGACGGGACCCGACCACCAGACCGGACCCCACCCGGTCAGGCCTCACCCGGTCGGATCCCACCCGGCCGGACTCCCCACCGCCGGAAGCCACTTCACCCGCTTCCGACGTCCCGCCGCTCCACGTAAGGGAGTTGACCGTCCGGTTCGCGGGCCTCACCGCCCTGGACTCCGTCGACTTCACCGTGCGCCCCGGCACCGTGCACGCCCTCATCGGCCCCAACGGCGCCGGAAAGTCCACCTGTTTCAACGTCCTGTCCGGGGTCTACCGAGCCACCGCCGGCAGCGTCCTCTTCGGCGAGCACGAACTGACCGGCATGCCTCCGCACCGCATCGCCGATCTGGGCGTCGCCCGCATCTTCCAGAACCTCGCGCTGCCTCCGCTCGCCACGGTCGAGGACAGCCTGCTCCTCGGACGCCACCGGCTCACCCGAACCGGCTTCCTGTCGGCGGGACTTCGCCTTCCCGCGGCGGCCCGTGAGGAGCGCCGACACCGTGAACGCGTGCGCGAGATCGCCGAGTTCGTCGGCATCGCGCCCTACCTCGGCCGTCCGGCGGGCTCCCTCCCGTACGGGCAGCAGAAACTCGCCGAACTCGCCCGCGCCCTCTGCATGGAGCCGCGCCTGCTGCTCCTGGACGAGCCGGTCGCGGGCATGACCGCCGACGAACGCCGCCGAACCTCCGCCGTGATAGCGGGAGTTCGCGACAGCCTCGGCATCTCGATCGTCCTGGTGGAACACGACATGGGGGTGGTGATGCGGCTCGCTGACGCGGTGACCGTACTCGACTTCGGGCGCCTGATCGCGGACGGCGCCCCCGCCGACGTACAGAACGACCCGGCGGTCGTACGCGCCTACCTGGGGGAGCACCGCTCGGGAGAGGAGAACGCCTCGTGAGCACCTTCGCCGAACTCCTCCTCAACGGCGTGTCGATGGGGTCGGTCTACGCCCTCATCGCCCTCGGCTTCGTGGTCATCTTCCGGGCCACCGAGGTCGTCAACTTCGCCCATGCGTCACTGCTGTTGGCGGGCGGGTACGTCACCGCGACCCTCCACGACGACATCGGCTTCTGGCCCGCGCTGCTGGTCGGGATCGCGGGGGCCGCGGTGGTCGGCGCGGCCGTGGAGTTCCTGGTGATGCGCCGCTACCGGGGGTCCGACCACAGCGTCCTCGCCATCGTCACGATCGGCGTGGACATCCTGCTCACCACGGAACTGACCCGCCGCATCGGCACGGACGTCCTGCCCCTCGGCGACCCGTGGGGCGACGCCGTGCTCACCATCGGCCCCATCTCCCTGGCCCACACGCGCATCGCCGCCTTCGTGGCCGCGGCGCTGCTCATCACCGTGTTCCTGCTCGCGTTCCGCTACACCTCCTGGGGCGTCGCGATGCGGGCCGCCGCAGAGAGCCCGGAGACGGCCGCGCTGATGGGCGTACGGCTCGGCAGGGTGTCGCTCGGGGCCTGGGCCGTGGCAGGCGGCCTCGCGGCCGTGGCCGCGCTGTTCCTGACCGTCTTCCCGACACCGGGACTGGAGAGAGCCACCTCGCTCGCCGCCCTCAAGGCCTTCCCCGCCGCCATCCTCGGCGGCCTCGACTCCACGACGGGCGCGCTCGTCGGCGGTCTGCTCGTGGGCGTCACCGAATCCCTGGCCACCGGCTACCAGAGCGAACTGACCTTCCTGGGGAGGGGGTTGGGTGACCTCGCCCCCTACCTCGTGATGATGGTGATCCTGCTCATCCGGCCCGCCGGGCTGTTCGGCACGAAGGAGCTGGCCCGTGTCTGAGGTCCTCACGCGTGACGCGGCGGCCGACAAGCCACGGCCCGCCCGCCGCAGGCCTGCCCTGCCCACCCACGCGCGTCCGTACGTCTGGGCCGCCGGAGCCGTCCTCCTGCTCGCCCTGCCCTTCTACGTGGACCGGTTCTGGCTCCAGGCCGGGCTGTTCGCGATGGTCGCCGCGATCGGGGCGATCGGCATCAACCTCCTCACCGGCTCCACGGGCCAGCTCTCCATGGGCCACGCCTTCTTCCTCGCGGTCGGCGCGTACGGCTACTGCGTGTTCGCCGCCGACGGCGGTGACGGGCTGACCGGCCTCGGCCTGCCGACCTGGCTCGCGGCCGTCCTCGCCGTCCTCGTCGCGGGCCTGGCGGGCGGCCTCTTCAGCCCCATCGCGGGCCGGCTGCGCGGCGCCTACCTGGGCATCGCCACACTCGCGCTGATCTTCATCGGCCAGCACGTGCTGTTCAACGCCCGCGACCTCACCGGCGGCTTCAACGGCCGCGAGGTACCACCCCTGAGCCTCTTCGGACTCACCTTCGACGACCGTGAACTCGTCGTCGCAGCCGTGCCGTTCGGCTCGGCGGAGAAGCTCTGGTACGCGGGACTCGTCCTCCTCCTCGGCTGCGCGCTCTTCGCCCGCGGGGTGCTGCGCGGTCGCCCCGGACGGGCCATGAACGCCATCCGGGACCACCGCATAGCCGCCGGGGTCATCGGCGTGCCCGTCGCCCGCTACCGGGCCGCCGTCTTCGTCCTGTCCTCGATGTACGCGGGCCTCGCGGGCGTCCTGCTCGCCCTGGTCTTCCAGCGGACGGTGCCGGACTACTTCGGCATCACGCTGTCGCTCGAATACCTCGCCATGATCGTCATCGGCGGGCTCGGTTCGGTCTCCGGGGCGGTGGTCGGGGCCGCGTTCGTCTCCCTGCTGCCGCAGCTGCTGACCCGCTACAGCGATGCGCTGCCCCTGGTCTCCGCCCCCGGTACGGGCGGGATCGCACCGGGCGAGGCATCCCGGTACCTCTACGGCGCCGCCGTCGTCGCGGTGGTGCTCTTCCTGCCCGGCGGCCTGGTCAGGGTGGCCGCCGGGCGTCGTGTCAGGACCGGTCCACGGTCCAATCCAGGGGAGGAACGATGAGGACGACTTACGCGGCCCAGGTGACCGCAGGCGCGCTCGCCGCGCTGCTCGTGCTGGCCGGGTGCAGCTCAAAGGCCAAGGACGACGACAACGACAGCAAGGGCAAGGGGACGGCCGCGGGCGAGGTGAAGACCGGCGACGGCATCTCCGGCAAGACCATCACGCTCGGCGTCCTCACCGACATGACCGGCGTGTACGCGACCCTCGGCAAGAGCGTCACCCAGGCCCAGCAGCTCTATGTGAAGCAGCTGAACGCCGACGGCGGTGTCTGCGGCTACAAGGTCGAGCTCACCGTCCGCGACCACGGCTACGACCCGCAGAAGGCCCTCGCCGGGTACACCGAGCTGGAGCCGAAGGTGCTCGGCTTCACGCAGTTCATCGGCTCGCCGTTCGTCGCCTCGGTCAAGCAGCGCATCGACGGTCAGGACAAGGGCCTGGTCCTGCCGCAGGCCTGGTCGGCGACGCTGCTCGGCAGCCCGTACATCCGGGTCATCGGATCCACGTACGACATCGAGACGATCAACGCCGTCGACTTCCTGATGAAGGAGAAGGGCATCAAGAAGGGCGACAAGATCGGGCACGTCTACTTCGAGGGCGACTACGGCGAGAGCGCGCTGGTCGGCTCGAAGCACATCGCGAAGGAGGCCGGTCTGACCGTCGTCGAACAGAAGATCAAGCCGACCGACAACGACATGACCGCCCAGGTCGCGGCCCTGAAGAAGGCGGGCGTCAAGGCGGTCGTGATCAGTGCGGGCCCGCGTCAGGCGGCCTCGCTGGTCGGTGTCGCCGCGGCAGGCGGCTTCGACGTCCCGATCATCGGCAACAACTCGGCCTTCGCCCCGCAGCTCCTGGCGACCCAGGCGGGCCCGGCCCTGATGAAGAACTACTACGTGGCCTCGCCCTCGCTGCCCATCGGCGCGGACACCCCGGAGGCCCAGAAGCTGGTCGCCGACTACAAGAAGGCGTACCCGAAGGACTCCCTGGACAACGGAGTCGTCGCCGGCTGGACCGCGGTCTACGCCTTCGGCGAGGCCCTGAAGAAGGCCTGCGCGTCCAAGGACCTGACCCGTGAGGGCGTGGACAAGGCCCTCCTCACCATCAACTCCCTCGACACCGGCTTCGGCATCCCCCAGGACTTCACCGACCCGAACGCCCCCTCCTCCAAGCAGAGCGTCATCCTCCAGCCCGACAAGTCCGTCACAGGCGGCATGAAGGTGGTCAGGGACCCCGAGGCCTCGGACACCGCGACGGCATACACACCGGCCACCTGAGCCCGGCTGTTCGGGGGCGCGGGGAACTGCGCAGTCTTTCGGTCCCGCACGAAGGGCCCCGCACGAAGGGCCCCGAACCAACAGGTTCGGGGCCCTTCGACGTCGTACACCGACGAAACCGCTACGGCAGCTGTGCCGCCCGCGCCTCACGCCGGTTGTCCCTGAAGTTGTTCACCCTCCGAGCCGTGGCGAAGAGGGGAATCACCGCTCCGGTCACCAGCTGCAGCGCACACCCGGTCTGGAGCAGAAGCTGCCCACCGGGCGCGTCGAACGCCCAGGCGGCGAGCAGCGCCATGCTCGTGACGATCCAGGAGAGCATCGCCACGGCGAGCCGCCCCCGCGGCTTCGGGTACTCGACCCGGCTCACCATCAGCCACGCGGTGCCGATGATCGCCATGAGCGTGGCGACGAACGGCAGCTCGAGCAGCACGATGGAGACGACGGTCAGCGCGCCGAACGGCGAGGGCATGCCCTGGAAGGTGCCGTCCTTGACCGTCACGCAGGAGAATCTGGCGAGTCGGAGCACGACCGCCAGCAGGACCACGATGGCCCCCACCGCCGCCACTCGCTGGTGCGCGTCGTCGGCGACCATGCCGTAGACCAGCACGAAGTACGCCGGCGCCAGGCCGAAGCTGATCAGGTCGGAGAGGTTGTCCAGCTCCGCGCCCATGGGTGAGGAGCGCAGCTTGCGGGCGACCAGGCCGTCGAACAGGTCGAAGACCGCGGCGCACAGCATCAGGATCACGGCGGTCGCGGCACTGTGCCGCGCCATGCCGGTCTCCTGGCTGCCCGTGAGGTGCGGGATCAGGATGCCGGTGGTGGTGAAGTACACCGCCATGAAGCCGCACGTGGCGTTACCGAGCGTGAGGGTGTCCGCTATTGAGAGGCGGAGAGAGAGGGGCATCTCCTCCTCGTCGTCCAGCTCGTCGGCCTCCGGCACCCAGCCGGCCTGTGTCTCGGGATCAATCACGGTCAATGCGAGTCACCCCCGCCACGGTCTTCTGGCCGACCTCCACGTCGACCTCGACACCCTCGGGGAGGTAGATGTCGACGCGCGACCCGAAACGGATCAGCCCGATCCGGTCGCCCTGCTCGACCTTCGTGCCCTGAGGGATGTACGGCACGATACGCCGCGCGACCGCACCGGCGATCTGGATCATCTCGATGTCGCCGAGCTCGGTGTCGAAGTGCCAGACAACGCGCTCGTTGTTCTCGCTCTCCTTGTTGAACGCCGGAACGAAACCGCCGGGGATGTGCTCGACGGACGTCACCGTGCCGGAGAGAGGCGCGCGGTTGACGTGGACGTTCAGCGGGCTCATGAAGATCGCGACGCGGGTGCGACCGTCCTTCCACGGCATGATGCTCTGCACCACGCCGTCGGCCGGGGAGATGACCCGGCCCGGGGCGATCTCACGCTCGGGGTCGCGGAAGAACCACAGCATGCCCGCCGCCAGCGCGGTGGCGGGCACGGCGACGGCCTTGGCGGCGCCGGACTTGCGCGCGCGTACCAGGCTGAGTGCTGCGGTGGCGACGGTCGGCAGGAGCCACGGCGATGCTCCGCGCGCAATACGTACGCCTGCCAGGCTGTCGCGTGGTGCAGAGGTTTGGCTGTGGGGCATGGATGACCTTCGTAGCGGATGATGCCGCGCTGTAACGGGGGACGGCGGCTTTCCCGGGATCGTACCGGTCGCGGGCCACAACTGGGCAAGCCAGGAAGCCGAGTCGGCGGCTGAAGAGCGTTGACGGGGTGTGACCTTCTTCTCGATGAAACACCCCGAATCGGTATATCTAGCCCTGGAACCGATACTCTTCGAGCAGCCTGCGTCCGATGATCATTTTCTGGATCTCGGCGGTACCTTCACCGATGAGCAGCATCGGGGCCTCACGGTAGAGGCGCTCGATCTCGTACTCCTTGGAGAAGCCGTAACCGCCGTGGATCCGGAAGGCGTCTTCGACAACCTCTTTGCAGTACTCGGAGGCGAGGTACTTCGCCATCCCTGCTTCGAGGTCGTTTCGCTCCCCGGAGTCCTTTTTGCGTGCCGCATTCACCATCATCGCATGGGCGGCCTCGACCTTGGTAGCCATCTCGGCCAGCTTGAACTGGATCGCCTGGTGCTGGGCGATCGGTTTGCCGAAAGTGTGACGCTGCTGGGCATAGGAGACGCCCAGTTCGAACGCACGCTGAGCTACACCGCAACCACGCGCCGCCACGTTGACGCGGCCGACCTCGACGCCGTCCATCATTTGGTAAAACCCTCGGCCGGTGGCCCCGCCGAGCACGCGATTGGCCGGAATCCGCAGGCCATCCATGATCAGCTCGGTGGTGTCGACACCCTTGTACCCCATCTTGTCGATCTTCCCGGGGATGGTCAGGCCGGGGCGGACCTCACCGAAGCCGGGCTCCTTCTCCACCAGGAAGGTCGTCATCGACTTGTGGGGCGCGGTGCCCTCGGGGTGGCCTTCGTCACTCTTCACCAGAACGGCCACGAGCGTCGACGTTCCGCCGTTCGTCAGCCACATCTTCTGACCGTTCAGGACGTACTCGTCGCCGTCCTTGACCGCCTTCGACGTGATCGCCGAAACGTCCGAGCCAAGTGCCGGTTCCGACATGGAGAACGCGCCGCGCACCTCGCCCGCCGCCATCCGCGGCAGGAAGTACTCCCGCTGCTCCTGCGTGCCGTGCTGCTTGAGCATGTACGCCACGATGAAGTGGGTGTTGATGATGCCGGACACCGACATCCAGCCGCGCGCGATCTCCTCCACGCACAGCGCGTAGGTGAGGAGCGACTCGCCCAGACCCCCGTACTCCTCGGGGATCATGAGGCCGAAGAGGCCCAACTCCTTGAGCCCGTCGACGATCTGCTGCGGGTACTCGTCGCGGTGCTCCAGCTCGGTCGCGACCGGGATGATCTCCTTGTCCACGAAGTCCCGGACGGTGGACAGGATCTCCTGCTGGATGTCGGTGAGACCGGCGGTCTGGGCGAGTCGCGCCATGGCTACTTCTCCTGCTCCTTGAGCTGGGGCCGGCCGGGCTGTTCGCCGCCGCGCTCCTTGATGTACGTCTCGGTGGGGACCATCACCTTGCGGCGGAACACACAGACCAGCGTGCCGTCCTGCTTGTAGCCCTTGGTCTCGACGTAGACGATTCCGCGGTCGTTCTTGGACTTCGACGGGGTCTTGTCGAGGACCGTGGTCTCGCCGTAGATCGTGTCGCCGTGGAAGGTCGGCGCGACGTGCTTCAGCGACTCGACCTCCAGGTTGGCGATCGCCTTGCCCGACACGTCCGGCACCGACATGCCCAGCAGCAGCGAGTAGATGTAGTTCCCCACGACGACGTTCTTCCCGAAGTCAGTCGTGTTCTCCGCATAGTTGGCGTCCATGTGGAGCGGGTGGTGGTTCATCGTCAGGAGACAGAAGAGGTGGTCGTCGTACTCGGTGACCGTTTTCCCGGGCCAGTGCTTGTAGACCGCGCCGACCTCGAACTCCTCGTAGGTGCGTCCGAACTGCATGTGCTCAGGCCTCCGGGGCTTCGAACTTGCTGGTGCGCTGCATGCCCGCGGCCCGGCCCTTGCCGGAGATGACGAGGGCCATCTTGCGGCTGGCCTCGTCGATCATCTCGTCGCCGAGCATCGCGGAGCCCTTCTTGCCGCCCGCCTCGGACGTGTAGAAGTCGTACGCGTCCAGGATCAGCTCGGCGTGGTCGAAGTCCTCCTGCGAGGGCGAGAAGATCTCGTTGGACGCCTCGACCTGGCCCGGGTGCAGCACCCACTTGCCGTCGAAACCGAGGGCGGCGGCGCGGCCCGCGACCTCGCGGTAGCCGTCGATGTTGCGGATCTGCAGGTAGGGGCCGTCGATCGCCTGGAGGTTGTTGGCGCGGGCGGCCATCAGGATCTTCATCAGGATGTAGTGGTAGGCGTCCGCCGGGTAGCCGGGCGGCTGCTCGCCCACGACCAGCGACTTCATGTTGATCGACGCCATGAAGTCGGCCGGGCCGAAGATGATCGTCTCGACGCGCTGGGAGGCCGTCGCGATCTCGTTGACGTTGTTCAGACCCTGGGCGTTCTCGATCTGCGCCTCGATGCCGATCTTGCCGACCTCGAAGCCCATCGTCTTCTCGATCTGCGTCAGCAGGAGATCCAGGGCCACGATCTGCTGGGCGTCCTGGACCTTCGGCAGCATGATGCAGTCGAGGTTCGGGCCCGCGCCCTCGACCACCGTGACGACATCGCGGTACGTCCACTCGGTCGTCCAGTCGTTGACGCGCACGACCCGCGTCTTGCCCGTCCAGTCACCCTCGTTGAGGAACTTGACGATGGTGTGCCGCGCCTCGGGCTTGGCCAGCGGCGCGCACGCGTCCTCCAGGTCCAGGAAGACCTGGTCGGCCGGGAGACCCTGCGCCTTCTCCAGGAAGCGGGGGTTGCTCCCCGGCACGGCGAGGCAGGAGCGCCGCGGACGAAGACGGTTGACGGGGCTGGTCATGCGGGGACCTCCAGTGGGTCGAGCTTGTTCGCTTTCCGGATCTCGTCGACGATCCGGCCGATGATTCCGGTGATGTCGAAATCCTTCGGAGTGAAGACCGCGGCCACTCCCGCGGCCCGCAGGTCTTCGGCGTCGCCATTCGGGATGATGCCACCGGCGATCACCGGGATGTCTGTGGCACCGGCCACACGCAGGCGTTCGAGCACGTCAGGGACCAGTTGGGCGTGCGAACCGGAGAGGATCGACAGGCCCACCGCGTGCACGTCCTCGGCGACGGCCGCGGTAACGATCTCCTCGGGCGTGAGCCGGATGCCCTGGTAGACCACCTCGAACCCGGCGTCACGGGCCCGTACGGCGATCTGCTCGGCGCCGTTGGAGTGCCCGTCCAGGCCCGGCTTGCCCACCAGGAAGCGGAGCTTGCCGACGCCCATCTCCTTCGCGGTCAGCTCCACCTTGCGGCGGACCTCCGACATGGCCGAGCCCTCCTCGGCGGTCACCGCGACGGGCGCGGAGGAGACACCGGTGGGGGCGCGGAACTCGCCGAACACCTCGCGCAGGGCACCGGCCCACTCGCCGGTCGTGACCCCGGCCCGGGCGCACTCCAGGGTGGCCTCCATGAGGTTGCCGGTGCCCTTCGCGGCCTCCTTCAGCCGCTCCAGCGCCTTGCAGGGGCGCGGGTGGTTGAAGGGGGGCTGATAGCGGGTGTCCCGCCAGTCCTTGAGGGCGGCGGTCACGCCGGCCTCGACCGCCGGGTCGACCGTCATGATCGCGGCGTCCAGATCGGCCGTGAGCGGGTTCGGCTCGGTCGACTCGAAGATGTTGACGCCGACGATCTTCTCGTCACCGGACTCGATACGGGCCCGGCGCTCGGCGTGCGACGAGACGAGCTGCGACTTCAGATAGCCCGACTCGACGGCCGCCATCGCGCCGCCCATCTCCTGGATCCGGTCGATCTCGGCGAACGAGTCCTCGACCAGCTGGGCGACCTTCGCCTCGATGACGTGCGAGCCCTCGAAGATGTCCGCGTACTCCAGCAGGTCGCTCTCGTACGCGAGCACCTGCTGCATGCGCAGGGACCACTGCTGGTCCCAGGGCCGGGGCAGGCCCAACGCCTCGTTCCAGGCCGGGAGTTGGACGGCACGCGCGCGTGCGTCCTTCGAGAGGGTCACCGCCAGCATCTCCAGCACGATCCGCTGGATGTTGTTCTCCGGCTGGGCCTCGGTCAGACCGAGCGAGTTGACCTGGACCCCGTACCGGAAACGTCGGTGCTTGGGGTTCTCGATGCCGTACCGCTCGCGCGTGATCCTGTCCCAGATGCGGCCGAACGCCCGCATCTTGCACATCTCCTCGACGAAGCGGACGCCCGCGTTCACGAAGAAGGAGATGCGCGCGACCACGTCACCCTTCTGCTCCTCCGCGATCTGCCCGGACGCGAACACCGCGTCCAGGACGGCGATCGCGGTGGACATCGCGTACGCGATCTCCTGGACCGGGGTGGCTCCCGCCTCCTGCAGGTGGTAGCTGCAGATGTTGATCGGGTTCCACTTGGGGATGTTGTTGACCGTGTAGCAGATCATGTCCGTCGTCAGACGGAGCGAGGGCACGGGCGGGAAGACGTGCGTCCCCCGTGACAGGTACTCCTTCACGATGTCGTTCTGGGTCGTGCCCTGGAGCTTGGTGATGTCGACGCCCTGCTCCTCGGCGACGACCTGGTAGAGCGCCAGCAGCCACATGGCGGTGGCGTTGATGGTCATCGAGGTGTTCATCTGGTCCAGGGGGATGTCCTGGAACAGCCGGCGCATGTCACCGAGGTGCGAGACGGGCACGCCCACCCGGCCGACCTCGCCGCGGGCGAGGATGTGGTCGGGGTCGTAGCCGGTCTGTGTCGGCAGGTCGAACGCGACCGACAGACCCGTCTGGCCCTTGGCGAGGTTGCGCCGGTACAGCTCGTTGGACGCCTCGGCCGTGGAGTGACCGGCGTACGTGCGCATGAGCCACGGCCGGTCCCTCTCGTTCTTCGCCTGCGGCGTCTGGCGCTCAGTCATGGGTGGCCCTCAGATGTTCCGGAAGCGGTTGATGGCGTCGACGTGCTGGGCGCGCTTCTCCTCGTCGCGGACGCCGAGGCCCTCGGCGGGCGCCAGCGCCAGGACTCCGACCTTGCCCTGATGGAGGTTGCGGTGCACGTCGTACGCCGCCTGCCCGGTCTCCTCCAGCGAGTACACCC
>NZ_LIQZ01000690.1 GCF_001418655.1 Streptomyces phaeochromogenes
CCTCTACGAGACCACCAGGCGCGGCAAAACTCATCGCGACAGCCGTGGTGTCACGCCCCGGCGGGCACCCGGTCCAGGAATCCGTGCACGCTCCGTATCCGCCCGTCGTCGCTCAGGGTGATCACATCGAAGCCGGCGACCGGCGCCGAGCCGTCCGCGACGGCGACCAGCTCCCAGCTGAAACGGGCGAGGTCGTGGTGCCCGTCCACGGCACCGGTGAGCCGGAACTCGAATCCGGGGAACTGCTCGTGGGCCCCGGCGATCACGGCGGCGATCCCGTCGTGCCCGCGGACGTCGGCCAGCGGGNNCGTCCGCGGTCCAGGCGGCGGCCACGGCCTTCGTCAGGGCCTCCTTCCCGCCCGCGTTCCAGGCCTCGAAGTAGCGGGCGACGGCGGTTTCGTAGCGGTCCTGGTTCGCGGGCATGGGAGATCAGCCTCCATCGAGGTCGCATGTGCTCGTACGTACTGGTCAGGGCCCGGATCGGACGTTGTCGGGATCCGGTACCGCAACCATGCCGGGCGTCGTCGGACCCGTCGATTACCCCTCGGGTAATGCCCGCGGACACCTCTCGGGTAGTGCCCCCGGAGGACCGCGATCTCCACGGCCGTGTCATTTCAGCCAGTAACCACGGTGAATATGCCAGGAGACTGGCTGGAATGGCATGGTGACAGTGTGTCAGGAGTGGCGATACTTGAATGCTAGGGCTATTCACAGCCCTGAGAACGGCTCGGGAACCGCCAGGGGATCCACCCGGCTGACCGAGCGAAGAACAGCGCCATCGTGCACCACCAGCGAGCCGCAGGAAAGAGAGGCCGGACCGGCAGCAAGCGGATGCAATGGGGGAGCGATCGTGCACGACGAATTCCTTTGCCATGTCACCGCGTACGGAGTGTGCGGAGGCATGTGGGTCGGTGTACCGCTAGGCACCTACCGGGCGCCCACCCTGGCGCTGGCCATGTGGTGGTTACGGGACCGGGCGTCATGGATGGCCGAGCGCCTCGATCCGAACCCCGACGCCCCGTACTTCCCGCCGAACTCGATGATGCCCCTCTCGGTCACGGCCCCCGACGTCCCCGGCGTGCTGCGCGCCTGGTGCGGCGACATCTTCCAACAGGAGCTGGCCGCCGAGCAGTTGGCCGCCGGGAATCTGGTCCGCATCGCCACGAGTGACGAGACCACCGAGTACGAGCTGCTCGCGGAGTCGGTCGACGCCCTGCGCATGCAGCGCACCCTCCCCTTCCTGTCCATGCCGGCCGCCTGACCCCCGGTCCCGGCGAAGCCGCTCGGGCAGGACCCCCGCCGACCGCGCGCAGCAGGCGCAGATGTGGACGAATAGCTAGAATTCAGGCATGGGAGAGCGTTCAGCGGCGCCCGAACTCGTCCTCGAAACCGAGACGGGGTCCACGGTGATGACCCCGAACCACGACTACCACGTCGGCCGAGACCCGCTGAGCGACATCGTCATCGACGACGCCCGGGTCTCCTGGCACCACGCCGTCCTGCGGCCCAACGCCGACCACTGGACGCTCTGGGACGAGAACAGCACGAACGGTACGTACGCCGACGGCCGCCGCGTCCACGAGTGGGACGTCGGCCCGGGCAGCGTCATCCGCTTCGGGAACCCCGCCGACGGCCCGAGCGCGGTGCTCACCGACCGGCCCCCGCCC
>NZ_LIQZ01000691.1 GCF_001418655.1 Streptomyces phaeochromogenes
CCCCGACCTGGCCCTCGACGGGCCGGCGGGGGCGAGAATCATCACCAGCGGAGGGGCAGGGTTCGTACCCCCCGCATCAGCATCCCCGGCAGCCAGCCCCCCGCCGGCCCGTCGAGGGCCAGGTCGGGGCAGCGGGTAAGGAGGGCGCGGAGCGCCACCCGCGCTTCGAGGCGGGCCAGCGGAGCGCCCAGGCAGTAGTGGATACCGTGCCCGAAGGCGACGTGCCCTCGGGCGTCGCGCCGGATGTCGAAGCGGTCGGGGGCCGGGTAGCGGACCCCGTCGCGATCGGCCGCGGTGAGGCCGACCATCACCGCCTCCCCCGCCCCGACAGCCGTACCGGCGATCTCCAGCGCCTCCGCCGCGTACCGGAACGTCGCGNNCGGGGTGGGTGAGCAGCGCGTGTACGCCCCCGGCGAGGAGGTTGACCGTCGTCTCGTGACCGGCGATGAGCAGCACGAACGCCATGCCGCGCAACTCCTGCGGCGAGAGCCGGTCGCCGTTCTCGGCGGTCGTGCGGATGAGGCCGCTGAGCAGGTCGTCGGCGGGCCCGGCGCGCTGCTTGTACTCGATCAGGTCGTTGAGATACGCGGCGAGTTGGACGAACGCCTCGTACTCGCTCTCCCCGCTGGTCGGCGCGACGGCCTCCGACGAGATCGCGCGGAACGCCGCCCGGTCGATCTCCGGCACCCCGAGCAACTCGCAGATGACGGTGAGGGGCAGCGGGTAGGCGAAGGACTCCACGAAGTCGGCGCGGCCACGCGGCAGCATCTCGTCGAGCAGGGTGTCCGTGATCTCCTGGACGCGCGGCCTGAGCTTCTCCACCCGGCGCCCGGTGAACTCGCGGGCGATGAGGGACCGCAGCCGGGTGTGCTGCGGCGGGTCGGCGACCAGCAGGTACTTCCCGATCAGCTGCTCGTCGAGGAACGTCACGCCGATCTTCTGGCCGTCCTTGGCGAGGCGGGGGTCGGCGAGCGCGGCCCGTGCCTCCTCGTACCCGACGATCAGCCAGGTCTCGTGGTGCGCGTCGGGTGCCGGCAGCCGCACCC
>NZ_LIQZ01000692.1 GCF_001418655.1 Streptomyces phaeochromogenes
GAGGTCGGCGGTGCCGGTGCCCTCGGTCGGGACGACTCCGATCGCCGTGACCTGGCCGGGGTGCGCGGCGAGGCGCCGGGCTTCGGCCGTGGAGAAGAAGAGCGAGGTCTGGTGGCGTATCCCGTCTCCGGTGGGCGCGGCGATGCCGGTGACGCGGTACGTGCGCGGGCTCTGGGTCGACTGGACGGTGAGGCGGTCGCCCGGCTTCAACCGGGCCCGGTCGGCGAGGTAGCGGTCGATGACCAGATCGTCCTGGGCGCGGGGAGGGGTTCCGGTGGTGAGGGTGTACGGGGTGAGGGGCGCGGAGTCCCAGGCGTGGCCGTAGGCGGTGCGACCGCCGGTGCCGGTGCCGGTACCCGTGCCGGTGGATATCAACGGCTCGGCGAGGAAGGTCAGTTCGGGGATGACGCGATCGGCGCCGGGGACTCGGCTGAGCCTCGTGGTGAGGTTCTCCGACAGCCAGGCCCGTTCGGCGATGGGCTTGGCCTTGTGTTTGGTCTTCGTCTTGCCCTTCTTGTGCTTGACGGTGGTGCGGTGGACGTTCTGGTCGGCGGAGACCACGACGGGGGTGGCGGCGTAGCGCTCGGTGCCGATGGTGCCGCGCAGTCCGGTTTCGAGGAGGGTGCCGCAGGCCGTGATGAGGGCTGCCGCACACATCAGGGCGAGGAAGGCACCGAGGAATCCGCCTTTGCGGTGGCGGACGGTCCGCAGGGCGTAGCGAAGCATCATGGGGTCTCGGTCTCTCTTCCGTCATCTGAGTCGTCTGAGTCATCTGAGTCATCTGCGGTGCCGGGAGCGGAGCCGGGCGCCGAGTCGGGCGAGGTACCGGGAGCGGGCGCTCCTGCGGAGGCGGCCTGGGCGGGGAAGGCGAGGAATCGGGTGAGTACCGTGCGCGCGTCGGCCGGAGTGTCCGCCTCGGGGCGCTTGTAGCGGTTGAGGAGCGCGATGTACTCCTCGAAGAACTCGTGCAGTTCGGGGAGCGTCAGCCGGATCGTGCCGCGCGAGTACGGGAAGGCATCGGCCCATGGCTCGTCGGCCGCGTCCCGCTGGAGCTGCTCGAAGAGTTCGAGGTCGGCGGCGTACGCATGGTGGTTCAGCTCGTCCATCACGAGCCGCATCTCGGGGCTCTGGCGGCTGCGCGGCGGGAAGCGGCGGTCGCCGGGGACGGCTCGCCACCAGCGCTCCCGGCCGTGCCCGGCGGCGCCCGTCTCCTCGACGAAGCCGTAGCGCGCGAGTTCGCGCAGGTGGTAGCTGGTGGCCCCCGTGTTGAGCCCGAGCGCCCTGGCGAGCGTCGCGGATGTGGCAGGGCCGTGCACGGTGAGGTGCTGCAGCATCCACTGCCGCCGGGGCTGGGCAAGTGCCTTGAGCGCGGCGAGGTCGGAGAGCTCGACGGGGGCAGGGCGGGGGTCGGAGTCAGGGCCGGAGACTGTGTGCTCCGGTGTCGCGGGATCGGGACGTGTGTGTCCCGGCTCAGCGGGATCGGTGGCGCCGGGTTCCTGTGCCATGCGTACACAGTCGTCTGTGCACAGGGGTCTGGGCACTGCGGTCGGCCAGCGTCTTGGCCCGGGGGTTAACCCCACCCTCGCTCATGGCAACGGAGGCTCCCCGGCGGGGAGTTGTCACTCGCGGGGGGGGCTCTCCGGTGCGGGCACGGGCCCGGCGTCAGTGGGTCAGCGGGTCAGCTTCTGTGGATCGGCATCGGTGGTCGGCGTCGGAACCTCGCGCCCCACCCACCCCCCTCCACCCTTCCCGGC
>NZ_LIQZ01000693.1 GCF_001418655.1 Streptomyces phaeochromogenes
CCCTGCGCGAGGGCGGGGGCGGGACGCGGGGAAGAAGCCGCCCTCGCGCAGGGCTCGCAGGGAGTCCTTCACGGCGTCCGAGACGCGCTCGACGTCCGCGTCGGTGTGGGCGGTGGAGAGGTAGAAACTGCGCCACTCCCAGACGTAGATGCCGCGCAACAGCAGGTGCTGGTAGAGCAGTTCCATGTCGGCGCGGTGCGTGAACCGGAACATGGAGCCGAAGTGGCTCAGTTCCAGGGGGAATTCCTCGGCTCTGAAGAACTCGTTCAGGCCTTCGGCGAGCATGTCGGTGCGGGCGTTGAGCCGTTCCTGGAGTGCGGGGCCCTCGGTGGTGAGGTGGGTGAGGACCGCCTTGGCCGCCGCCATGGACAGCGGGTGCTGCATGTACGTACCGCCGAAGAACGTGGTCTCGGTCTCCGGGCGGCTGTCGTCGCCGTACCGCCAGAAGCCGCCGTCGACCCCGTCCAGGATGTCGGCGCGGCCCGCGATCGCGCCGATCGGGAAGCCGCTGCCGAGCGCCTTGCCGTAGGTGGCGAGGTCCGGGACGACGCCGAAGTGGTGCTGTGCGCCGCGCGGATGGGGGCGCAGGCCGGTGAGCATCTCGTCGAAGAGGAGGACGATGCCGCGGCGCCGCGTGAGGTCACGCAGCTCCCGCAGGAACGCGACGGGGCGCAGGGCGGGGTTGCGGCACTGGACCGGCTCGACGAGGACCGCCGCGATGGTGTCGCCGAGTGCGTCGACGGTGTCGAGGGCCTCCTGGCTGCCGTATTCGAGGACGATCAGCTCGGACACGGCGCTGTGCGGAATGCCGTGCGAGACGGGTACGGCGTGCGTGCCGTCCGGTCCCGGGCGGCCGAGCACGGAGTCGATGTGACCGTGGTACGAGCCGCGGAACATGACGATGCGGTCGCGTCCGGTGGCGGCGCGGGCCAGCCTGACGGCGGCGGAGTTGGCCTCGGTGCCCGAGCCCGCGAACGCCACGCGTTCCATGCCCGTCAAGTCGGCCAGCAGCTGGGCGACTTCGCCCGCCTCGACCGGGCGGGGGCCGAAGCGCAGGCCGTGCGAGAGGTGCTCCCGTACGGCCTCGGTGACGGCCTCCGGCTCATGGCCGAGCAGCAGGGCGCCGAAGCCCATGGTGATGTCGGTGTACTCGTTCCCGTCCACGTCGGTCAGGCGCACGCCCCGGGCGGAGCGGGCCGCGAGGGGGTACAGCGTCTCCTTCGTCGAACGACGGAACCCGACGACCGCCCGGCTGTCCGCCAGCACGGCACGCTGCCGCTGGGCCAACTCCTTGGATGTGCCCGTCCGTTCGGCCAGCCTGCGCCCTAGCTCGACGGCATGCGCCCGCTGACCGGCATCCGCGTCGGCGCCCTCGCCGACCATGCCTGAGCCTTCGGGGAGGGTTACTCGGGGGCCGTGGAGGGCGGGTGGGGGTGGAGGGAGCGGG
>NZ_LIQZ01000694.1:0-722 GCF_001418655.1 Streptomyces phaeochromogenes
AGCCCAACGAGCAGCAGCAGGGCTGGCTGAACCAGATGTCCGCGGCGTCGGACCAGGACTACGTGAAGGTGTGGGCGAACCTTCTCCGGTCCGCGCACGGCAAGATCTTCCCGGTGATCGGCACGGTCCGGAACCAGACGCGCAACACGCTGGTGCGTCAGCTCGCCTCGGACACCAACCAGACCGTGCTCGACCACATCACGGTCCTTGAGAAGACCGGCGCAATCGACTTCGACGCGATCGCCAACGACTCGGTGGCCGGATCGACGGCCAGCCCGAGTGGTCCGCCGCCGCCGGTCTCGGGCGTGGCCCCGCCCGCGGCGCCGCCCGCGGAGGCCACAGGCGACATCCAGACCACCTCACGGCCCTCACCGGGTGCGCCGGGCACGGTCAACACGAAGCGGCCGGAAGCCGAGGACCCGGACAATCCGGGCGGGGCCTCGCCCACTCCCTCACCCTAGCGAGGGATGACCTCAGCCCGTCCCGAAGCTCAAATGTTGCTCTGAACGTCCCCGCCGATGGGTTCGGCCCCGCTTCCCGGGGCCATGACCCCGTCACGCCGGAACAACAGGTCCGTCGAAGGAGACGACGCACAGGTCCTGGTGAAGCCGTGGTGAAGGAGGGGGACGCGATGAAGCACCTGGGTACGGGAATCGGGTGGCGGCCGGAGATCGCGGCGGCCGTGGAGGGCATGCCCGGCATCGACTGGGTCGAGGCCGTCG
>NZ_LIQZ01000694.1:745-1442 GCF_001418655.1 Streptomyces phaeochromogenes
CTCGCGGCGGCCGTCGAGGCCCTCGGCTCCCCGCTGGTCACCGAGCACATCGCGTTTGTCCGGGCGGGCGGGGCGCTCACCGCCTCGCCACGCCTGGAGGCCGGGCATCTGCTGCCCGTCCCCCGCACCCGGGACGCCCTCGACGTCCTCTGCGAGAACATCCGCATCGCCCAGGACGCGCTGCCCGTGCCGCTCGCGGTGGAGAACATCGCGGCGCTGATCTCCTGGCCGGGCGAGGAGATGACCGAGGGACAGTTCCTGTACGACCTGGCCGACCGCACCGGCGTACGCCTCCTCATCGACGTGGCCAACCTCCACACCAACCACGTCAACCGCGGCGAGGACCCCGCCAAGGCCCTGGACGAACTGCCCGTCGAGGCGATCGCGTACGTCCATGTCGCCGGCGGCTTCGAACGCGACGGCGTCTGGCACGACAGCCACGCCCACGCCGTGCCGCCGGCCGTCCTCGCGATCCTCTCCGACCTGTCCTCCCGGGTCCGCCCGCCGGGCGTGCTCCTGGAGCGCGACGAGAACTTCCCCGCCCCGGCCGATCTGGAGCAAGAGCTGACGGCGATCCGGGAGACGGTGGAGAAGGCGTCCATTTCGGTGCTTCCGGAGACATCGGCTCCGGTGGCAGCGGACCCGGCGATTCCGGCCGTATCGGAAGCACCGGAGCCGACGGAGATCCCGGACGGCG
>NZ_LIQZ01000695.1 GCF_001418655.1 Streptomyces phaeochromogenes
GGGCCCGGGCCCAGTCCACCGTCAGCACCACCCGCACCTGCTTCTCGACCCGACCCCGCGGCCGGTCGACCCTGATCCACGGCACCGACGGTGTGATCCGGTAGTCGAAGGCCGTACGCCCCCGGTTGAAGACCTCGATGTACTGGTCGGGCCGGGTCTGGTACGGGCTGAAGACGGGCAGCACAGCCTCGCCGGAGGCACGCGAACCCGGCCACCACTCCCCCGACTCCAACTCCACCCCATCCACCGCCACCCCCATCTCAGCGGCCACCGGCACCTCAATCCGCTTCACCGCCGGGAAGATCTCATCCGGCAAAGCCACGTTGTCCCGCTCCGGCTGCTGCCACGGCGCGTTGGGCCCGTACCGCTCCACATCCCCGTACCCGATGTGCGGCTGCGTCTGAAAACCACGCCATTTACCGCCCGCCACCTGGGAGTTGAAGCGCTCGGCAAGAGCGAAATCCCGGGCAAGCCCGGCCTCCGCCTCAGCCGCCAGGTCATTCGTCGCGGCCCGCCCCTGCCGCGCGTACAGCAGGTTGGTGAACTCCGCCTGCCGCAACCCGTACAGGTTGGCCGTCGCCGCCACCGCGTACCCGACGAGCTCGAACCACGCGTCCTGGTCCGCGGCCGGCAGCCGTCGGCCGATCCGCTCCGCGTCCTTCCCCAGCCGCCGCCACTCCTCCGTCACCCGCTCCAGCTCACGGTGACCGAAATAGAAGGGCGTCTGCTGGTCGTCGTACACGACCTTCCCGTCCACCAGCGTGATCCTGCGGTTCAGCAACTCCGGCTTACGGCGCGACTGGAGCTGCGCGTACCTCGCCAGCACCGACGAGATCGACGCGATCTCGGAAGCCGCCCCGCCGAAGTTCTGCCGCGCATACCTCCGCTCCCACTCCCCCAGCCTCTCCACCGGCCAACGCCTCGGGTCCCAGGCGTAGTTGAGGAAGAACTCGGTCGGCAGCTCGTTCCCCTTCAGGTCGCCGACGTTCGTGACCCACAACTCCCGGTTCCCGTACGCGACCGCCTGGTGGAGCTGGTCCCACATGTTCGGCAGCGAAGTGGTGTCCACCCACTTGTAGTTGCGGCCGACGCCGACGTAGTCGAAGTGGTAGTACAGCCCATACCCGCCACCC
>NZ_LIQZ01000696.1 GCF_001418655.1 Streptomyces phaeochromogenes
ATCTGCTGGGCGGCGCCGCCCGCGACCGCACCGAGCAGCGGCGACTGGAGCCCGGTCAGCTTGTCGGCGACGGCGTCGACTAGCTTGCGCAGTTCCTCGGCGGCCGAGCCGGGCGGCTGGCCGTTCTGGACGCGGCGGCGGGCCTTCTCCGCGGCGAGGTCCTCGGCGCACGCCTTCGCCCAGGCATCGGCGTCGGTCGCGCGCACCTCGTCGAGCGCGTCCTTGGCGGCGTCGGCGTCGGACGTGGGGCGCTCATCGCTCATGGCGGACTCCAAGCGTGGGATCTGTATCTCTCGACGTTACCCGAACGGGGGTACGCCGTTCATCGTGCGCGCGGCCACAGAAACGGGACCCTGGTCACTTTTCCCGGGGCCACAGGTCCGGGTCCGGTGCGAAGCGGACGGCCAGTTCGCCGTCGCGCAGGGAGGCGCCGTCCACCGTGCAGCGGCGCAGGGCGGACGGGAGGGGCACGATCCGGCGGAACTGCCCTGCCGTGACCACGAGTTCGTCGCCACGACGTACGAGGTCGAGCTCCTCCCGTATCGCGCCGGGAAGGGGGATGTGCCAGACGAGCACGCCGTCGTCGGCGAGCCGGTCGGCGACGGGCCACTCGACCGGTCCCGGGGCGTCGCCCGGCGCGGGCACGGGCAGCGCGGCGAGGTCCTCGGCGCCGCGCGGGTCCCGGCCGAGGTGGGGGAGCTCGCGTACGTCGAACGTCCGCCCCCACTCGTCGCGCCATTCGTCGAGCGCCTTGCGCTGCTGTACGGCGAGGGCGGCGAGCCAGGTGTCGGGGGACGCGTCGGGCAGGACGCGGTTCGCGACCAGGGCGTCGGTGCGCAGGCCGCGCAGGGCGAGGCCGGTGGCTGCGGCACGTACGGCGTCGGTGCCGGCCGGGCCCGGCTCGGCGACCAGCCGTACGGTCGTGGCCGCGTCCTCGACGGCCAGCTGGACGGCGGCCAGCTCGACGTCCCAGCGGGCCGCCGTCTCGTACAGCCACTCCGAGGGCATCGGGACGCCGGCGAGACGGCCGAGTACGGGGCGCAGCGCGCGGGCCGCCTGGCGCTCCGCGGGGAGCAGGCGGCGGAGGTAGCGGCGCAGCTGTTCGGGGAGGGCGAGGAGGGCGAGTGCCTGGGGGGTGGGCGGCAGGTCGACGACCAGGAGGTCGTACGTGTCCGCCGTGGCCGCGTCGCGCAGGGCGCGGAGCAGGGCGAGTTCCTCGGCGCCGGGGAGGGGGGTGAGTTCCTCGCCGTCCAGACGGGCGGCGCCCAGGAGGTCGAGGGCGGTGGTGGCGCGGTCCTGGAACGCGAGGAGGTCCGTGCGGAAGGCCTCGGTGGCGTCCGGGCGCCAGGTGGTGAGGTGGGGGG
>NZ_LIQZ01000697.1 GCF_001418655.1 Streptomyces phaeochromogenes
GGGGCGCGAGGGGGAGGGACTGGGTGCTGCCGGGGATCGCTCCCGACGTGACTGTCCCGGCCGATGTCTTCGAGGTGCTCGGCGTCTGAGGTCGGGCCCTGGCCGCTCGTTCGGATGCCGGTCCGTCCGGTGTCGCCCGCTCGCTGGTCGGGCTCTCGGCCGCCGGGGGTGCGGCCACGGCGTCGGTGGACAGGGCCAGGGGGAAGGCCAGGGCGGCCGCACACGTGACGGCGATCGAGGAAGCAAGATATCCGCGCATGCCCCTGATCCTGGACATAGTCATACTTATCTGTCCATCTGGGATTTGACGGACCGTCGGCCGGACTCCGCCGAACCGGTGGCCCTCACTCCCCCGCCCGGGCGGGTGTCCGCGTACCCTTGCGTCCCGTGAACGCCACCGACCGCACCCCTGCCGACCTGCTGCGATCCGCGCTCGCCACGGATCCCGCGCGCCCCCTGGTGACCTTCTACGACGACGCCACGGGTGAACGTGTCGAACTGTCCGTGGCCACCTTCGCCAATTGGGTGGCCAAGACCGCCAACCTGCTCCAGGGCGAGCTGGCCGCCGAGCCCGGGGAGCGGGTCGCGTTGCTGCTGCCCGCGCACTGGCAGACGGCGGTGTGGCTGCTCGCCTGTTCCTCGGTGGGGGTCGTGGCGGATGTCGGGGGCGATGCGGGGGCCGCCGACCATGTGGTGGCCGGGCCCGGGCAGTTCGAGGCCGGGCTCGCGTGTTCCGGGGAGCGGGTGGCGTTGTCGCTCGCGCCGCTCGGGCGGCGGTTCGCCCAGGTGCCCGCCGGATACGCCGACTACGCCGTCGAGGTGCCCGGGCAGGGGGACGTCTTCCAGGCGTACGGGCCGGTGGATCCGGAGGCGCCGTCGGTTGTTGTCGCCGGGGCGGAGCTGACGGGGGCGGAGGTTGTGGAGCGGGCTCGTGCGGATGCGCCCGCGCTGGGGCTGACCGGGCCTGGGGCTCGGTTGTTGTCCGCTCTTCCGTACGACACGTGGGAGGGGCTCAGCGCCGGTCTCTTCGCTCCGCTGGCTGTCGGGGGGTCCGTGGTGTTGTGCCGGAACCTTTCGCAGGTCGGGGAGGATGCGGTGGCGAAGCGGATCGAGAGTGAGCGGGTTACGGCTACGGCTCGCCGCTGACCGGCCCTCCGGGGTGGCTGGGCCGGGGTTTTCGCCCCCGCCGCCCCTACCCATTCCCGTCACTTCCTCAGGGGCTCCGCCCCCGAACCCCCC
>NZ_LIQZ01000698.1:0-697 GCF_001418655.1 Streptomyces phaeochromogenes
CCCGAAGCCGAGCTGGTCGAAACCGCCGCTGTTCGGCCCGTAGTCACCGCCTCCGCCTTCCGCTCGCACCTTCTCAGCCATGGCCGTGATGTTCGGAACCGAGAGCCGACGGCGGCGCGCGTAGTGGTAGTGCAGGATCTCCCAAACGGGACGAGTCTCCCCACGCGCTATGCCGGAGATCACAGCCTGCTCGTTGTACTTGCCCCTCCCGGTGCCGCTGCGCCAGGTGTACTTGGTGAAGGGCACGTCACCGCCGAGGTTGTACTTGGCGACGTACTCGGCGCCCTTCATGAACCGGCTGTCGTCGTAGCCATAGAGGTCGACGCCCTGGTTCCAGGCCATCTCGCAGATCGCGCCCATCTGGCCCACGCCCATCGCGGTGTGGCCCTGGTCGCGGCCGGACTCCTGCCACTGGGCGAGGTCGCCGGACTCGTGGACGAAGGGGACGGCGTTCCCGATCGAGCCGTTGCCCGCGCCCTTCTTGAAGTACTCCACCGCACGGTCGAACAGGGCCCTGTCGTCGCAGAGGATGCCGATNNGTTGGCCCAGTAGTTGGTGATCACGGCGCCGTTGTGGTGGGTGAGGAAGTCCTCGTTCATGGGGTGGAAGACCTTGAGCATCATCTTCTGGAAGCGGGCCAGGTCGAAGCCGTCGTGGTCGCGCACCAGCTCGGCGGCGTTGGCGAACTGGTAGCCGT
>NZ_LIQZ01000698.1:705-1445 GCF_001418655.1 Streptomyces phaeochromogenes
GGCGGCGTGGATGTCGTTGTACAGGGACACGTAGTTCTGGCCGATGCCGCCACGGACGACCGTGGCCCGCGGCCTGGGGACCCAGGTGCTCGCGGAGTGCCGGTTGGCGGTCAGCCGCTGCCAGCCCGCCGCCCAGGGCTCCCGGCCTGCGGCAACACGCACCTTGGCCCGGTTGAGGTCGCCCGCGTTGTGCAGCATCCCGGGGTGCGCGAAGACCGGCTTCCCGGCGGACGCTCCGGGCGACGGAGAGGCACCTGCCTGCGCCGCATCGGCCGAGTCACCCCCACTCAACGAGACCGCGACACCGCCGACGACTCCCGCGGCGGCAACACCACCCGCCACCTGAAGGGCGCTGCGACGGCTGATGCGGTGCTTGTTGTGCTCTGCCACGTATGACTCCTGTGCGGGTGCGGATGGAGGGGCGTGCGTGTGCAGAGGAGACGGAGGAGAGGCTTCCTGGATAACAGTTTTTCTCGTGAAGGCATGCGGCGCCCTACGGGGGAACCCCTGACAACGCCCTTGCCCTGCACAGCAGTTGATGAGGGTCGGAGTCAGCCGACGAGGACACGACGGCAGCGCTCGTACGCGTCGAGGACAAGGCCGGCGCCAGGCCGGGCTACAGCACGGTGATCACCGCCATCCGCAATCTGTCACGAGCGGATCCTGTGGGCGGCGTTCGGAACCGGAAGCTGAGGATCCGGCCGGGGCGGCCGGGGCTGCGGGGGCTGCCGGGGGTGCTC
>NZ_LIQZ01000699.1 GCF_001418655.1 Streptomyces phaeochromogenes
CCCCCGCTCCCCCCACGCGCCATCCGAGCCGCCTGAGCGTTCTTCAACGCGGAGGCCAACGCGGCCCCCTTCCCCGGCGGCACCCTGATCAGCGCCCGCTCCCACGGCTCGCCCACCGGTGGCGCCCCCGTCCGCCGTGGCCGCCCGGGATCCGCCGGAGCCACCGGCACGGGCCCCAACACCTCGGCCTCACGCGGCAGTTCGACCGCGGCCAGGAATCCGGCGAGCGCCTCCGCCGTCCCGGACACGGCGGCCATCCGCGACACGGGCGGAAAGCCCAGCTCGGCGCGCTCGGCCAATTCACGGACGGCGTGCCCCACCGGATCCCACCTCACCAGCGCCTGCACCGGCCGCAGCGTCGGCTCGGCGACGACCACCACGGTCCCGCCGTCCCGCTGCCCCCGCACCAGCGCCGCCGCCCCGATCCACCGCCGCAACGCCTCTTCCCCGGCCCGCAGATCGGGCCGCCCCAGCATCGCCCAGCCGTCGAGCAACAGCGCCGCCGCATACCCGCCCTCGGCCACGGGCTCCGCGCCCGGCGTGCTGACGACCAGCGCGGGTGCCCCGGGCACGGTGTCCAGGATCTGCTCGCGCCCCGACGTCCGTACGGGGACCGCCGGAAAGGCCCGCCCGAGCTCCTCGGCGGTCCGCCGCGCCCCCACGACCTGCGCCCGCAACCGGAACCCACCGCACTCGGGACAGCGCCACTCCGGCTCGTCCCGACCACACCACCCGCACCGCAGCCCGCCGGCGTCCTGCCCCTCCAACGGCCCGGCGCAGTGCCTACACCGAGCCGCCGCCCTGCACTGCGCACAGGCCATCCGTGGCACGTAGCCACGCCGTGGCACCTGCACCAGCACCGGCCCCTGCTTCAGCCCCTCCCGTACGACCTTCCAGGCGAGAGTGGGCAGCCGTGCGGCCCGCGCCGCCTCGTCGCGCGCGAGATCCCCGTCCCCGACGGTCCGTACGAGCGGAGCCGCGCCCCGCACCTGCTCCCGCTCGGCGACGATCGGAGCCGCCCAGCCGCTCTCCACCAGCTGCGCGGCCTCGACGGTGCAGCTCCAACTTCCCAGCAGGAAGGCGCACTTGTCGTGCGCGGCCCGCAGCAACAGCACCTCCCGCGCATGCGGCTGGGGGGCGTGCAGCTCGCTGTGGCTGCCGTCCCCGTCCTCCCACATGGCGACAAGCCCCAGGTCCTGCACAGGGGCGAACATGGCGGCCCTGGTGCCCACAACAGCCCGTACGGATCCTCGCCGCACCGCAAGCCACTGCCGGTACCGCTTCTCGGGTCCGGCCTCGGCGGTGAGCACCGCGTGCCGCCCCTCGCCCAGCACGGAGGTCAGCGCGGCGTCGACCCGGCTGACGGCCCGCCCGTCCGGCACGACGACGAGGGCGCCACGGCCAGAGGCGAGCGTCGCCCCCACGGCCCGGGCCAACTCCTCGGCCCAGCCGGGCCCGGGCAGCGCGTTCCACACGGCCCGGGGCGCCCCGCCACCCGCGAGCGACTCCACGAAGGCTGCCCCCCGCGAGTACCGGGCCCAGGACCCCGCCCCCGGCGCCTCGGGAACCGGCAACGGCTCGGGCGACGGCTTCTGTTCAGCCCTCGCGTTGCGCGGCGGCACGGCCAGCTGGAGCACATCGGCCAGACTCCCCGCGTACCGATCGGCGACGGCCCGGGCGAGCCCCAGCAACTCCTCGCTCAACACGGGCTCGGGCGAAACGACTTGAGCGAGCGCGGCCAGCGGCCCCGAGTAGTCGGACTCGGCCAGCCGCTCGATCAGATACCCGTCGATCAGCCCCCCGCCCTCGCGCCGCCCCTCGCGCACC
>NZ_LIQZ01000007.1 GCF_001418655.1 Streptomyces phaeochromogenes
CCCCCGCACAGGCCGCCTCCCCCGACGCCGTCCTCATCCGCCGGACCATGGCCGAGGTGGGCCCCGTCGCCGACAAGGTCACCTCGTACTTCTACGCGCTGCTCTTCGTACGGCACCCGGAGCTGCGCCAGCTCTTCCCCGCCGCGATGGACACTCAGCGGGACCGGCTCCTGCGGGCACTGCTGACCGCGGCCGAGCACATCGACAACCCCGAGGTCCTGGTCGCGTATCTGAAGAACCTCGGTCGTGGTCACCGCAAGTACGGCACCCGCCCCGAGCACTACCCGGCCGTCGGCGAATGCCTGATCGGCTCGCTCAGCCGGTTCGCCTCGTCGGTCTGGGACGGGGAGACCGAGGCTGCCTGGGTCCGCGCGTACACGACGATCTCGCAGGTCATGATCGACGCCGCGGCGGCGGACGAGCTGCGGGCCCCGCCCTGGTGGCACGGCGAGGTGATCTCGCACGACCTCAGGACCCCGGACGTCGCCGTCATCACGGTCCGCCCCGACCAGCCGTACCCCTTCCTCGCCGGCCAGTACGCAAGCGTGGAGACCCCTTGGTGGCCGCGGATCTGGCGGCACTACTCGTTCGCCTCGGCGCCCCGCTCCGACGGACTGCTGTCGTTCCATGTGAAGGCGATTCCGGCGGGCTGGGTCTCCAACGCGCTGGTGCACCGCGCCCGCCCGGGCGACGTCGTCCGGCTCGGCCCCCCTGCCGGCTCGATGACCGTCGACCACACCACCGACAGCGGTCTGCTCTGTCTGGGCGGCGGTACCGGCATAGCGCCGATAAAGGCCCTGGTCGAGGACGTCGCCGAGCACGGTGAGCGGCGCCCGGTCGAGGTTTTCTACGGAGCCCGCACCGATCACGACCTGTACGACATCGACACGATGCTCCGGCTCCAGCAGAGCCACCCCTGGCTCGCTGTGCGCCCGATAGTCGACCAGCACGGGCACCTGCACCTCCCCGACGCCGTACGCGAGTACGGGCCGTGGAACGAGTACGACGCGTACCTGTCGGGCCCGCCCGGCATGATCCGCAGCGGCGTCGACGCGCTCAGGGACATCGGCATCCCGTCGGAGAGGATCCGTCACGACGCGGTGGAAGAGCTCGTCGTGACCGGATACTGACTCCGAGTCGGCCGTCAGCCCAGATCGGGTGCGTGCATCGCCCGTACGCCCTCGATGTTCCCGTCGAGATAGTGCCGCAGGGACAGCGGTACGAGATGGACGGAAGCGATGCCCACGCGGGTGAAGGGGATCCGCACGATCTCGTACTCTCCGCAGGGCTCGTCGATCTCGGGGCCGTGGCGCAGCGACGGGTCCATGGATTCCAGGCGGCAGACGAAGAAGTGCTGCACCTTCACGCCGGTCGTGCCGGCGTCCTCGCCGATGTGCTCGACGGTGTCGACGAAGCAGGGCACCACATCGGTGATCTTGGCGCCGAGTTCCTCGTGCACCTCACGGTGGAGTGCGTCGACGACGGTCGTGTCCTCCGGTTCGACCCCGCCGCCGGGCGTCAGCCAGTAGGGATCGACGCCGGGCTTGGTCCGCTTGATGAGGACCAGGTCGTTGCCGTCCAGTAGGACGGCCCGGGCGGTGCGCTTGACCACGGGTCGGACGGTCATGGGAGAAATGTGGCCCAGTTGGTTCCACGTGAAACATCGCCCTCTTGACGAGGTGATGCATCTTGGTCACGACCAGTCTATGGCGGCGCGCATGAGCCACTCGTGCGCCCGCGCAATATGCGGCATGGCCAGTGTGCCGGTGCGCACCACCAGGAAGTACGTACGAAGCGGGGGCACCGCGGGTTCGGTCAGCGCGACCACGTCCCCCCGCGCCAGAGCCGGTGCGCACAGATAGCGCGGCAACACCGCGAGCCCGGCGCCGGTGGTCGCGCAGGCGAGGACGGCGCGCAGGTCGGGGACGATGACGGTGCCCGAGGTGGCCGGGCGGGAGTCGAAGACGGAGGCCCAGTAGCGGGCGACGAACGGCAGCGACTCGTGCACCTCCACCACGGGGAAGTTCTCCAGGGTGGGCTCGTCCTGGTGACGTAACGAACCGGAGCCGAGGCGGTCGGCCCAGCGCGGGGCGGCGACCAGGACGTGCTCCTCGTCGCAGAGCGGAGTCGCGGTGAGCAGGGAGCCGCGCGGGCGGGCCGTACTGATGGCCAGATCGTGATGTCCGGCGGCAAGCCCTTCCAGCGTCTCCTCGGCATTTCCGAAGGAGGCGCGCAGTGCGAAGCCCTGGCCGTCGTCCCCGGTCAGCTCGGTGAGCGCGGGCAGGGCGCGTTCGGCGGTGAACTCCGGCGGACCGGCGAGATGGAGTGTGCGTACGGAGGAGTCCTCGTCGAGGCCCGTCTCGGCGATCTCCACCAGGGCGTCGAGATGGGGTGCCGCCTTGTGGGCGAGTTCGTCGCCCATGGTCGTAGGGGTCACTCCACGGGCCTGACGCAGGAAGAGAGGGCGTCCCAGCTGTCGTTCGAGGGTCCGGATCTGGGAGGTGACGGCAGGCTGCGAGAGGCCCAGCAGGGCGGCTGCGCGGGTGAAGGAGCCGGCCCGGTGCACGGTCACGAAGGTCCGCAGCAAGGCCAGATCCATGGCGTCCCTTCTCTCTCCAGCTCCCCGGAAGCCCCCAACTATAAATATGTCGATAGGTCTCTGTCGCTACTGTGATTGGACACTGACACAGAGTCAACTAGCCTTGTTCGCGCGGTTCTTCGCGCGCAGAACCGGGGCGGTCCGAGCCACGAGGGGGGAGGCTCGGACCGTCCGTCGTACGTGCCCGTTACTGGACCGGTGACTCAGAAGGCGTTCAGCGCGAGGACTCGTCGAGTGCGCGCAGCACATCGGCCAGGAGGTCCTGAGGATCCTCGGCACCGGCCGAGAAACGGATGAAGCCCTCCGGCACCGCGTCGCCGCCCCAGCGACCACGCCGCTCGGCCGTCGACCGCACACCGCCGAAGCTGGTCGCGTCGTCCACCAGCCGCAGCGCGTCGAGAAAACGGTCGGCACGCGCGCGCGTGGGCAGCGTGAACGACACCACGCACCCGAAGCGCCGCATCTGCTGCGAGGCGATCTTGTGCGACGGGTCGCCGGGCAGCCCCGGATAACGGACCCCGAGGTCCTCGTGCCGGTCGCGCAGGGCCTCGGCGATCACGAGCGCATTGGCGTTCTGCCGGTCCACACGCAGTTGGAGCGTCGCGATGGAGCGGTGCGCGAGCCACGCCTCCATGGGCCCCGGAATCGCCCCGACGATCTTGCGCCAGCGGCGTACGGAGGTCATCGCCGCGGCGTCGCCACCAGTGACGTACCCCAGGAGGATGTCGCCGTGCCCGGTGAGCTGCTTGGTGCCGCTGGCCACGGAGAAATCGGCGCCCAGCTCCAGCGGGCGCTGCCCGAGCGGGGTCGCCAGGGTGTTGTCGACGGCGACCAGACAGCCCCGCGCGTGCGCCGCCTCGACGAGCCGCCGCACGTCGCACACGTCGAGCCCCGGGTTCGACGGGGTCTCGATCCACAGCAGCTTCGCGCCGTCGAGGACGTCGAGCTGGGCGTCGCCGCCGGTCGGGGCGGTGCGCACCTCGACTCCGTATGCCTCCAGTTGCGCGCGTACGAGCGGCAGCACCTGATAGCCGTCGTCGGGCAGCACGACCGTGTCGCCGGCGCTCAGCTGGGAGAAGAGGACGGCCGAGATGGCGGCCATGCCGGAGGCGAAGACGAGCGTTTCGACGTCGTCCCGGCCCGGCGCCTCCAGCTCGCCGATGGCGCGCTCCAGGTGGGTCCAGGTCGGGTTCTCGTCGCGGCCGTAGGTGTACGGGCCCGTGGGGTCGCCCGGCAGATGGAAGTGGGCGGCGAAGACCGGCCCCGGGAGGGTCGGCTCGTGCTTGACGGGCTCGGGCAGCCCTGCCCGCACCGCGCGTGTGCCGTCACCGGCTCCTGTAACGGAATCTGTCATGCCGCCTGTCCCTCCACTTGCTGCCGTACCGCGGCGAGCAGTCCGGGGCTCGCCGCCTCCACCATCTCAAGACACTCCTCGAAGCCGTCCAGGCCCCCGTAGTAGGGGTCCGGTACGTCGAGGTCGGCTCCTGAGGCCGACGCGACGGCAGGGTCGTACGAGCGCAGCAGCCGCACCTTCTCGGCGTCCGCCTCGGTGGGGGCGAGGCGGCGCAGGGCCCGCAGGTGGCCGGCGTCGAGGGCTATGACCAGGTCGAGACGGGCGAACCAGTCGGCGTGGAACTGGCGGGCCGCATGGCCGCCCTCGTAACCGCCTGCTTCCAGTACGGAGACGGTACGCGGGTCGGCGCCGTCACCCTCGTGCCAGCCGCCGGTGCCGGCGCTGTCCACCTCGACCAGGTCCTCCAGCCCGGCCTCCGCCACCCGCGCGCGGAAGACGGATTCGGCCATCGGGGAGCGGCAGATGTTGCCGGTGCAGACGAAGCACACGCGATAGGGCATCGGATCGCTCAGTCCTTGTCGGGGAGGACGACGTTCAGCGCCCAGGAGACGATGGAGATGATCAGGCCGCCCAGGACGGCGGTCCAGAAGCCCTCGACGTGGAAGCTCAGGTCGAGAACGTCCGCCAGCCAAGAGGTGAGCAGCAGCATCAGGGCGTTGACCACCAGCGTGATCAGGCCGAGCGTGAGAATGAACAGCGGGAACGTCAGCACCTGCACGATCGGCTTGACCAGGAAGTTGACCAGGCCGAAGACCAGTGCGACGAGCAGCAGCGTGCCTATCTCCTTGCCCGTGCTGTCACCGGACAGGGTGATCTTGTCGAGCAGCCACACGGCGACAGCCAGGGCGCCGGCGTTGGCGATCGTCTTGACTACGAAATTCTTCATGTGTCTGATCGTGACAGACGAGATCGACTACGAGCAGCGGGGCAAGGGCGGACAAGGGCGATGAAGGCATTCCGGCTGGACGAACTGGAGGCGGAGCGCGCCGCCAACGACGGCGCGTACCTCCAGTTCCTGCGTGAGAAGAACATGTCGGTCGGCCTGTACGCGCTGGACGCGGGCACCCAGGACCCTCAGCAGCCCCACCGCCAGGACGAGGTGTACTTCGTCGTCAGCGGCCGTGCGGCGATCACCGTCGGCATGGAGACGACCCAGGTGGCACGCGGCAGCGTCGTCTACGTGCCCGCGGGGGTGGCCCACAAGTTCCACCACATCAGCGAGGATCTGCGGGTTGTGGTGGTCTTCTCTCCGCCCGAGAGCTGACCTCCGCCTCAGGGTTCCCTAGGGGAACGTTCAGGGGAGGACAAGGGGTGCGAGGCCCCCGTCGGCACCCCTGCCGCGCCTAGCATCGAGGGCAGGACATTCAAGACCCGTCATCCTTCGGGAACGGGCTCGGACAGCACTCGGAAACGGGCAGAGAGACAAGGAACAAGGGCGATGCGAGAGATCTTCGCGGGTATGCCGTGGTGGATTAAGTGGGTCGCGGTGCCGGTCATCGCCCTGGTCGTGTTCGGCGGCCTGATAGCGAGCGTCGTCGGTTTCGTGATCGGCCTGCTCTTCAAGCTTCTGGTCTTCGTGGCGTTGGTCGGCGGACTGATCTACGTCGTACGGAAGTTCATGTCGAGCTCCTCGTCGAGGAGCGACTGGTAGGCAGGGGGAGACCCGCCGGTCGGCAACCGGCCGGCGGTAACAGGAACCGCCAGTTCCCTCGGGCGAGGGAAGTTTCGGCACAGGCCGTCTGCGAGCGGTGGCAGACGGTTAAAGTCCGGAATTCGACGCGGGGTTGATTCCCGCGAGCGGCGCTCCGATCCCTCCCGTGTTACCCCCGCACGGGCGGCCCCCCTCGCGCTTCGGGAGTAACCCTTGGCCACGGTTGACACCGCACCCGCAGGACCGCACGTCCCTTCCTCCGAACCGCATCCCACGACCCTCATCGGATCCGTGCAGCGCGCGATGCGCCTCCTGGAGTCCGTCGCCCGCCATGAGCACGGGGCGCCCGCGAAGCAGCTCGCCCGCGAGGCCGGGCTCGCCCTGCCCACGGCGTACCACCTGTTGCGCACGCTGGCCCACGAGGGCTATCTGCGCCGGGAGAAGGGCCTGTTCTTCCTCGGCGAAGCGGTCGAGCGGTTGACCAACAGCGGTGCCCAGCAGAAACGTCGCAGCATGGTCGCCGACGCACTCGCGCAGTGCCGTGATTCGATCGGCGCGCCCGTGTACTACGCGCTCTACCGCGACGGTGAGATCGAGGTCCAGTGCGTCGCCGACACCCCGGCCAATCCCGCCGTCGAGGAGTGGGCCGACTTCCGCGAGACGGGTCATGCGCACGCGATCGGCCAGTGTCTGCTGTCCCAGCTCGACGACGATGCCCGTCGGGACCACGTCGACCGTTACTCCGTCCGGTCCATCACGCCATATACGGTGCGTGACGATCGAACCCTGTTGCGACGCCTCGAATCGGCGCGACGCATGCAGCCCGTGATCGAGCGTCAGGAGTACGCGCTGGGCACGGTCTGCGCCGCGATTCCGATCACTGTGGGCAGTACTGCAGCCACAATTGCCATTTCCCTGCCGGCCCACCAGGCCGACCGACTGCTGCCGGCGGCACGCCGATTGCAGAGCGAGATCGGCCGACTGCTGGGGTCACTCTCGCTCTCTATCAGCATCTGAAAACTCACTCCTTGTGATCTGGTGTGCACGTTCAGCAAGATGCCAGCAGTGTCAGGTGGATGATTCCCGGCCAGGCGAAGGCGAACGACGGGGTAGGCGATGCGCGAGTCGGTAGTACAGGCAGAGGTCATGATGAGCTTCGTCGTCTCGGAGGAGCTCTCCTTTCGCATCCCGGTGGAGCTGCGCTACGAGACCTGTGATCCCTATGCCGTGCGGCTGACCTTCCATCTGCCCGGAGACGCCCCGGTGACCTGGGCCTTCGGCAGGGAGCTGCTGATCGACGGGGTGGGCCGGGCGTGCGGTGACGGTGATGTGCACATCGCTCCCGCCGACACCGAGGGGTTCGGCGATGTGCTGATCCGGCTTCAGGTGGGTGGCGACCACGCGTTGTTCCGCTGTGGGACGGCGCCGCTGCTGGCGTTCCTCGACCGTACGGACAGGCTGGTGCCGCTGGGCCAGGAGCGTTCCCTCGCGGACTTCGACACGCACCTCGACGAGGCGCTGAACCGCATCCTGGCGGAGGAACAGAGCGCCGGATGAAGCGATACTGGTCTGGGGCGGGCGCGACGCCGCCTCGCTGTACGTCGGCCCGTACGGGTGTGACGCGTGCTCATCCCACCCGGCGTCGGCTGTGCGGCATACGGCTTGTTGCTCCGCGGCCGTGCGGACTGCCGTAACGCTTCTTCTCAGCTCTCGGCCCTCGGCTCTCGGCAACCGGATCCGCACGGGCCGGCTTCAGTGCTTGCGGCGACGGCCGCTCCCGCCGCGCAGAGGCGCCCTGGCGCCCGACTGAGGCTGCGGCTGCGGCTGTTCCTGTGGTGCCGGGGCTGCGGGGCCCGGGCGGTCCGCCGAGACCACCAGGGCGGCGAGAACCGTGGTCACCGGCACGGAGGCGACCAGTCCGATCGAGCCGACGAGCGTGCGCACGATCTCCTCGGCGACCAACTCGCTGTTGGCCACCGTTCCCACACTGCTCTGCGCGATGGAGAAGAGCAGCAACAGCGGCAGCGCGGCGCCCGCGTACGCCAGGACGAGCGTGTTGACGACCGACGCGATGTGGTCGCGGCCGATACGGATGCCCGCGCGGTACAGCCCGCGCCAGCCCATCATCGGATTGGCCTCGTGCAGCTCCCAGACCGCCGACGTCTGCGTCACCGTCACGTCGTCGAGCACACCCAGCGAGCCGATGATGATGCCCGCGAGCAGCAGGCCGCTCATGTCGATGGACGGGTACAGCCCGTGGATCAGACCGGTGTTGTCGTCCGTGTTGCCGGTCAGCGCGGCCCAGTCGATGAACAGCGAGCCGAGCAGCCCGATCAGCAACAGGGAGAGCAGGGTGCCGACCACCGCCACCGACGTACGGGCCGACAGTCCATGGCACAGATAGAGCGCGATCAGCATGATGGCGCTCGCCCCGACCACCGCCACGACCAGGGGGTTCGAGCCCTGCAGGATCGCGGGGAGGATGAAGAACGTCAGGATGAGGAAGCTGGCGGCCAGGGCGACCAGTGCCATGACGCCGCGCATCCGGCCCACCAGGACCACGGCGACGGCGAAGATACCGGCGAGCACCGTCATCGGGAGCTTGCGGTTCACGTCGGTGACCGAGTACTGGAGCTCCTTGGGGGCGTCCGGCGCGTACGCGACGATCACCTCCTGGCCCTGCTCCAGCTGCCGCGAGGAGTCCGGCTGGACGATCTCCGTGAACGTACGGCCCTTGTCCTTGCCGGTGTCGACCCGGACCGTCGCCTTCTTGCAGCTGCCGGACGCCTGTTGCTGCGCCGACGAGCCCTCGGCGGTCGAGGTGTCGCCGGTCGGCGTCTCCCCCGAGGCGTTCACCGACTTGCAGTCGACCTTGTCGACCTTGGTCACGGTGGCCTGCTGGGTCTGCCGGTCGAAGCCGACTCCGGTGCGCTCGTGCCCCGGGGCGCCGCCGGGCCAGAGCACCACGAGGCCGACGACGACCGCCGCCGCGAAGGGGATCAGCACGGCCGCGATGACCTTGCGCAGATGCATCGAGACAGGTGCTGCGGGTCCGTGACTGTGCGAGTGGCCGTGCCCGCCACCACCCGGCCCGCCACCGTCGCCACCGCCGGGCCGGTCTCCGCCGCCGCCCCCTCCGGGGCCGTGGGGTCCGTGCCCCTGTCCGCCGCCGTGCCCATGGCCGTCGTGGCCGTGTCCGTGGGGCGGTTCGGACGGCGGGAGTGGGGGCTGTTGCGTCGTGGTCACCGACCGATCATCGCAAGAACAGCCCGGGCCCACTGTTCACCGCGCCACATCTGACGCTAGCGTGGAGGCACCTTTGCACACGCGGGAGCTCGGAGCACCGGGCTGAGAGGGCGCTGACCTCCGTAGACGCGATGTTTCACGTGGAACATCGCCGGACGGAAATCGCTGCGTCGACCGCCGAACCTGTTACCGGGTAATGCCGGCGTAGGGAGTAGGTCTCATGACCAACAAGGACGCACGCACGCCTGCCTCCAGCCTGACGGACGGGGCGTTCGCCTCGGCCGAGAGCGGTGGAGCGACTGCTTCGCCCGAGAACGGCGAGGCCGGGAAGTCCATCGGCTGGCACAAGGCGTATGTCGAGGGTTCACGCCCCGACCTGCGGGTGCCGGTCCGTCAGGTGCACCTCACCAACGGGCAGTCGGTCACCCTGTACGACACCTCCGGCCCGTACACCGATCCGACCGTCGACACCGACGTACGCAGGGGTCTCGGAGCTGTCCGGGCCAACTGGATCATCGCCCGCGGTGACACCGAGGAGTACGCGGGCCGGCCCGTCCGCCCCGAGGACGACGGGATCAAGCACACCTCGCCGCGCGGTGGACTGCGCAACCTCGACGCGGTCTTCCCGGGGCGTCCGCGCCAGCCCCGGCGCAGCCGTGACGGACAGGCGGTGACGCAACTCGCGTACGCCAGGCGGGGCGAGGTCACGCCGGAGATGGAGTACGTGGCCATCCGGGAGAACGTTTCTCCCGAGGTCGTCCGCGAGGAGATCGCGGCGGGCCGGGCCGTGCTGCCGGCCAACGTCAACCACCCGGAGATCGAGCCGATGATCATCGGCAAGCGGTTCCTGGTGAAGGTCAACGCCAACATCGGCAACTCCGCGGTCACCTCCTCCATCGAGGAGGAGGTCGAGAAGATGACCTGGGCGACCCGTTGGGGCGCCGACACGGTCATGGACCTGTCCACCGGCCGCAATATCCACACCACGCGGGAGTGGGTGCTGCGCAACTCCCCCGTCCCCATCGGCACGGTCCCGCTCTACCAGGCGCTGGAGAAGGTCGACGGCCGGGCCGAGGAGCTGACCTGGGAGATCTACAAGGACACGGTCGTCGAGCAGGCCGAGCAGGGCGTGGACTACATGACCGTCCACGCGGGCGTGCGGCTGCCGTACGTCCCGCTGACCGCGAACCGCAAGACCGGCATCGTCTCGCGCGGCGGCTCGATCATGGCGGCCTGGTGCCTGGCGCACCACAAGGAGTCGTTCCTGTACGAGAACTTCGAGGAACTCTGCGAGATCCTCGCGGCGTACGACGTCACGTACTCGCTGGGCGACGGCCTGCGGCCCGGATCGATCGCGGACGCCAACGACGCAGCACAGTTCGCCGAGTTGAGGACGCTCGGGGAACTCAACAGGGTCGCGAAGCGTTTCAACGTACAGACCATGATCGAAGGCCCGGGGCATGTCCCGATGCACAAGATCAAGGAGAACATCGACCTTCAGCAGGAGATCTGTGATGAAGCTCCGTTCTATACGCTCGGCCCGCTGACGACGGACGTCGCGCCGGCGTACGACCACATCACCTCCGGCATCGGTGCCGCGATGATCGCCTGGTGGGGCACGGCCATGCTCTGCTACGTCACGCCCAAGGAGCACTTGGGCCTGCCCAACCGTGACGACGTCAAGACGGGCGTCATCACCTACAAGATCGCGGCCCATGCGGCGGACCTCGCCAAGGGACACCCGGGCGCACAGGAGTGGGACGACGCGTTGTCGGACGCCCGCTTCGAGTTCCGCTGGGAGGACCAGTTCAACCTGGCCCTCGACCCCGACACGGCCCGGGAGTTCCACGACGAGACCCTCCCGGCCGAGCCCGCCAAGACAGCGCACTTCTGCTCCATGTGCGGGCCGAAGTTCTGCTCGATGAAGATCAGTCACAGCATCACCGAGCAGTTCGGCGGCACTGCGGCTGCGGGGGCGACGGCCGAGGAGGTCGCCGAGGGGATGCTCCAGAAGTCGAAGGAGTTCGCGGCGAGCGGGAACAGGGTGTACCTGCCCATGGCCGACTGACTCCGGCGCGCTGTCCGACCCCTTCTCCGAGGTCCCGGCCATCCCGGCCGGGGCCTTACGGGGGAACGCGATGCCTTGGCCCCACGCCATAACGGTAGAGACAAGATCGCGCATGGCGTGATCAACTTCCCTACCCTGCCTGGCATGGGCGGGATCGATGTGGCCAACGGAGTTGTCGGCGCTGTGCTGGGGATGCTGTTCGCAGTGCTGTTCCAGCAACCCCTGCAGAACGGCTTGTACAGGCTGAGAACCCGCTCGACCCGTGCCGTACGCACCCTGAGGCAGCGGGAGGAGTCCAGTCCGGCGTGGAGAACCTTCTCTCTGGGGCCTCTTCACACCTCGGCCCTGATCGTCGAAGGGGACGGAGAGTCTTCCATATCCGCTGAATCCGTCTATATCCAAGTACTCGACGAAGAGATCGAGCTGCCTTCGGACATGGCCGGCTGGCGGACCGAACTCGAGGAGGAGAACACGCGGGGACGGACAGAGGGCCGGACACCGATGTGGAACGGTCCTCGCTACGCGGTCGAATCGCTCGACGTGTCCCGGACCGCTCTCGACGAGCACCCCGAAGTGCATCTCCGGCTGCGTCCGACGGACTACTTCACCTTTCTGGCGGCTCAACAGCTCGACCGGCGCCTGCCCGACGGAACAAGCCCGCGGTCCCGCTATCTCGACCCGGACGATCCGCTGTCGGCACCCGCATTCCTGCAGTGCAGCTTCGCCGTGAACATCGCGGTGGTGACCGCCGACGACATGGTGGTCGTGAGCCAGCGAAGCGACCGGGTCCGTATGGCGCCGGGTGTCTGGAACTCCTCCGTCAACGAAGGCATGTCACGGCACATCGATTCCTCCGGACGGAGCGCCCCCGACCTGCACGCGGTGGCCCGGCGGGGCATGCGCGAGGAACTGTCCCTGGAACCCCACGAGTACTCACTGGAACTGCTCGCCTTCGTCCTCGACACCGACAAGCGCCACTGGAGCGCACATTTCTACGCAAAGTTGAAGGACCTGACGCGCGAGGGCCTACAAACGCGAATGAGCAGGGGAGTCGCGGACCGTTGGGAGCATCAGACCATCGACTACGTGCCCTTCCGCCCCGCGACCGTGGTCAAGTACATGCTGCGTGCCGACCGCGTCCACCGGTGGGCCCCACTCGCACCGGCGCTCTTCCACCTCGCCCTGGTGCACGTCTACAACCGCACACCGGTCGAACGAGCGACCGCGCAGATCGTGCGCCGCATGTAGAAACGGAATGAAGGCACGGTATGAAGGCGCGCCATGAGGCAACGGCACGGAGGCCGCACCTGCCGGAACGCGGCCGTCGCGGGCGTAGTGCCCGCGACGCTGCGGCCGGTCGGGCCCCGCTCCGCCTGGCCGCGCCCGGTTGCCCGCCCCACAAGGGGCCGGGCCCGGGCGAGGGCGGGGCTACTCCGGCTGGTGCTCCGGCCCCCCGAAGTCGGGGCTGCTGAAGTCCGGGCTGGAGAAGCTGGGGCGGGGACCCGCTGTCGGGCCGCCGTCCGGGCTGCTGAAGCCTGGCCGGTTGTAGCCGAGCTGGGGCATCCGGCTGACCGGCGCCGACGGTTTCGTACGGCCGAGGGCGGCCGTGCCCGGATCGGCGAGGGCCTCCCTGAGGAACGGCATGATGCCGCGCTCCAGGAGGGCGTCGTGCCAGGCATCCCTGGCCCGGTTCACCTCTTCGCTGCGTTCGCCGTGCGCGTCGGCCTGGAGTGAACTGGCGCCGTTGCGCAGGGCGGCGAGCAGGAGACCGACCGCGGCCACCAGGATCGTGACGGCCGTGATGGCTCCGAAGACCCACCCGGTGGTGAGGAGGGTCTGGGCGATGCCCGGCTGGGGGTCGAGCATCTTCAGGATGTAGCCGACGAGCAGGAAGATCGCCGCGGCGGTGCCGGCGAGGACGGGGGCGAGCACGGCGACGACCGCCGCGGCACCTGCCCCGGCGGTCTCGGCGACCTCCCCCATGGTGGTGGCGATCCCCACCGCGCCCGTGGCCGGATCCGTGGTGCTGCTGGTGGATCCTTCGCGGACGGGAGGGGTGGACGGCGCCGGCTGGCGCAGTTCCTCGCGGACCTTCACGTAGTGCTGGTACTCGGTCGCCGCCGCCGCCGTGATGAGAGCGGTGGCGTTGAGCGCCATCGTGCGCAGTTGTTCGGGGTTGAGCCGCTGACCGACAGCGGCGAGTTCCGGACGGTGTGGGGCGGAGCGCAGCGCCTCATCGAGGATCCGCTCGTACTCTTGGCGGTCCTCGCTCAGCAGGTGCTGCGGAACGCTGTTCATGTGCATCCCCCGATGCTCCGTAGGGCTTGGGGCTCGGCATGCTGACGAGCCGTCGGGCAGAAACGGAGGGGAGCCTGCTACGGATAAGCCGATGGTAGAGCGGTGACGGCACACGGTGACAGGGGGTTTCCAGAATTTGCCCCCGTGTTGTGCTTGTCCTCCGTCGGGGGACGCCTGCCCGATGAACGCTCAGCTATCCAGGGGAAGTTGCTGGACCAGCAGCTTTCCGGCCATGGTCACGCCGCCGTCCATCGCGATGGCGAGCCCGTCCGCGTACACATGCGGCTTTTCGACGACTGGGTTCGGGGAATCCTCCCCCTCCTCCGAGCCGACCTCCCCCAGGAGATACGGAATGGGGCTGTGACCATGGACGATGCGTGAACCGCCGTACATGTCCAGCAAGGAACGCACCGCCTGCGCACCGCCGTCGTCGCGGAAAGCGAAGCGCTTGGTGAACTTGCGGAAGACGTCCCAGCACTCGTCCGCGTCGTTGCGGGTGAGCGTTTCGCGGACGGTGTCGTTGACCGCTTCGATGGAGTCGCCGTAGTCGAGATAGGCGGTGGTGTCGGAGTGCACCAGAAGATGCCCGTCGGCCATCTCCATGGCGTCGAGGCGGGCCATCCACTGCAGATGGTGGTCCTGGAGGCGCTCCATGTCGGTCTTCTGGCCGCCGTTCAGCAGCCAGGCGGCCTGGAAGGTGGCCGTGCCCGCCCCGGAGTTGACGGGGGTGTCCCCGAACCGCTTGGCGCCGAGCAGCAGCAGCTCGTGGTTGCCCATCAGCGCCTTGCAGTAGCCCCCGGCCGCGGCGGCCTCCGCGGACAGCCGCATCACGAGGTCGATGACGCCGATGCCGTCGGGCCCGCGGTCGGTGAAGTCACCGAGGAACCACAGCCGCGAGGTCCCCGCGGCCCAGCTCCCGTCGATGTCGATGAGGCCCTTCTCGCGCAGCGCGGCGACGAGCTCGTCGAGATAGCCGTGGACGTCACCGACGACGTACAGCGGTCCCGGCCCTTCGGCGGGCTGGACGACCGGTGCGGCGACGGGCTCGACCGGTACCTGAAGGGTGTCACCGCGGTTGATGACGGGCAGATCGCGCTGCGTCGGTGTGTAGCCCGCCGGCTCGCCGACCGGTCCGGCGCCCTCGCCGGGAGGCGTCTGCTGCGCGTAGTGGCCGGGCTGCTCGTACTGGCCCGAGGCTCCGCCGTAGGGACCGGCGGGCTGGTCCCGGGTCTGGTCGTACGGCTCGGCGGCCTGGTCGTACACCTCGCCGGACTGCGGGTACGGGCCGGGGGACTGTGTGTACGGACCGGCCTCGTGGACGTACGCCGGCACGCGGAAGTCGCGCACCGTCGGCGTACGCATCTCGGGTCCCTGACCGGCCCCCTGAGTCATCGACCCCTCCACCACCATCGCGCCGCATCTGCACCGCGTCGGACTGCCTGGTCGCAGCGGCCCGCGGTGTCGTCCGCCCATCATAGGAATGCGGATCGCGCCATGTGATGACCCAGGGGTGGTGAATCGGAGCAGAACCCCAGTTCACCGTGGTTTTCTCCCGAATTGGGAGGGGCTTTCCGCACCGGTTTTACCCGTAGGTCATCCGGAGGTCATCCCTCCTCCGGTGATCGGGGCGGGCTGACGGTCGTCCGGGGAGGCCGTCGCTGGGAGGACGTCCGCACGATCAGCTCGGTCGGTATCACCTGCTCGACCGGTTGGTCCGATTCGACCCCCTCGATCGCGTCGATGAGGAGCTGGACCACGGCCGTGCCGATTCGACGCGGTTTGAGCGAGAGTGTCGTGACGGGCGGCTCGGTGTTGGCGTACACGGTGGACTCGCTGCAGCACACGAGCAGCAGGTCCTCCGGTACGCGCAGTCCGTAGCGGCGGGCCGCCGCGAGGAGGTCGGTGCCGTTCGGGTCGAACAGCCCGTAGACGGCGTCCGGCCGGTCGGGCCGGGCGAGGAGCCGGTCGGCGGCGACGGCCCCCGCGCACGGATCGTGCGCGGGATAGGCCTCGTACACCGGATCCTGGCCCACGCGCTCGCACCAGCGCAGGTACGCGGTCGTGGACAGGTGTGTGTACGTGTCCGTGGTCGTCCCCGTGAGGAGGCCGATCCGGCGGGCGCCGGCGTCGGCCAGGTGGTCGAGGATGCCCAGGACCGCGGCCTCGTGGTCGTTGTCCACCCAGGCGGTCACCGGCAGCGAGCCGGCCGGGCGGCCGTCGGAGACCACCGGTAAGCCCTGGCGGACCAGTTCGCTGACGACCGGGTCCTGGTCGGAGGGGTCGATGACGACCGTCCCGTCCAGGGCCACGTTCGACCACACGTCGTGGCGCGAGGTCGCGGGGAGGATGACCAGGGCGTAGCCCCGGGCGAGCGCGGCCGAGGTGGCGGCTCTGGCCATCTCCGCGAAGTACGCGAACTCCGTGAAGGTGAAAGGTTCATCCCCGTAGGTCGTCACAGTCAGGCCGATGAGGCCGGACTTTCCGGTACGGAGGGTTCGGGCCGCCGCGGAGGGGCGATAGCCCAGCCGGTCGGCGACCTCGCGGACATGGCGTCGGGTGGCGTCCGGGAGCCGCCCCTTGCCGTTGAGCGCGTCGGACACGGTAGTGATCGACACTCCCGCGGCCGCGGCCACGTCTCTGATGCCCGCCCGGCCCGGCCGGCTTCCTCGGCGGGAGGTATCCGACCGGCTCACCTGGTGCTTCCCTGCTGCTGTCATGGCGAGCCGATAGTAGGGCTCATGAGGTGGGGTAGTGCGGACGCATATGCACGCGTTGACAGGCACGTTTCTGCATGGTCATCAGCAGACAAGTCCCTTGGAAGGGAAGGGAGTTGACCGTTTCAATGGCAGGACGTCACTTGTCGGCGCGCATGGGCCTGCCAAATGGGCCATGTTTCGAAGAGGTCTCAACTCACCTTCACGAGGGATGCGCGCCACGGCGCGAGCCACCGGCGCGTGCTCCGGTGGGCGGCGCGCCCCCTACTTTCGTACGCCTTCGGGTGGTGATGCCCGGGAGTGTGTACGCGGCTGCCGGGCGCCGCCGATGCCGTCGGTCCCCGGCCGTACGCAGCGGAGCCGAATCCTCTTAAGGTGAGGAGTATTGGTAGCCGGTGGTGGTCATGAGCCGGAGACGGTCACGAGGAGGAGTGCGGTGAGCGAGACGAGCCCGAGGCTGCGTGCCGAGCTGGAGGGTATCCCCACCTACAAGCCGGGGAAGGCTGCCGCGGCCGCGGACGGCCCGGTGGCCTACAAGCTGTCCTCCAACGAGAACCCCTACCCGCCGCTGCCGGGCGTTCTGGAGAGCGTGGCCTCGGCGGCCGGTGCCTTCAACCGCTACCCCGACATGGCGTGCACGGGGCTGATGAACGAGCTGTCGGACCGCTTCGGTGTGCCGCTCACGCATCTGGCCACGGGCACCGGTTCGGTCGGTGTCGCCCAGCAGCTGCTGCAGGCGACCTCGGGTCCTGGCGACGAGGTGATCTACGCCTGGCGGTCCTTCGAGGCGTACCCGATCATCACCCAGATCAGCGGGGCGACGTCGGTGAAGGTGCCGCTGACGCCCGGGGACGTGCACGACCTCGACGCGATGGCGGACGCGATCACCGAGCGGACGCGGCTGATTTTCGTCTGCAACCCCAACAACCCCACGGGCACGGTGGTGCGCCGGGCCGAGCTGGAACGGTTCCTCGACCGGGTGCCGAGCGATGTCCTGGTGGTCCTCGACGAGGCGTACCGGGAGTTCATCCGCGATACCGAGGTACCGGACGGCGTCGAGCTCTACCGCGAGCGCCCGAACGTGTGCGTGCTGCGCACGTTCTCCAAGGCGTACGGGCTGGCCGGGCTGCGGGTCGGCTTCGCGATCGCCCATGAGCCGGTGGCGGCGGCGCTGCGCAAGACGGCCGTGCCCTTCGGTGTGAGCCAGCTCGCGCAGGACGCGGCGGTCGCCTCGCTGCGGGCCGAGGACGAGCTGCTCGGCCGGGTGGGTTCGCTGGTGTCCGAGCGCGCCCGTGTGGTCGAGACGCTGCGCGGGCAGGGCTGGACGGTGCCGGAGACCCAGGCCAACTTCGTGTGGCTGCGGCTCGGTGAGCGCACGCTCGACTTCGCGTCGGCCTGCGAGCAGGCCGGGGTCGTCGTGCGGCCGTTCGCCGGCGAAGGGGTCCGGGTCACGGTGGGCGAGACCGAGGCGAACGACATCTTCCTCAAGACGACCGAGGCGTTCCGCAAGGAGCTCTAGCCGGTTGGTGGGGTGCTGGAGCCGAGTGGGGGTGCCGGCCGGTGCCGGAGCTCGTCGGTGGGGGTGCCGTCGGCCGGTGTGACCGATCCGGCACCCCCCTCGTGTCAACCCTCGAACTGCCATGCGTCATAATTGCTTGTGAATGTGAACGCGTTCACAAGCGTGTCCAGTTGATCCCGTGATGTCTGCGACAAACGGGACAAACTGACGCCGATACTTCGGCGATGTAAGGAGATGACGACGTGGAAATGGCTTTGGCGCCGGAGACGCTGGCGCGATGGCAGTTCGGCATCACCACCGTCTACCACTTCCTCTTCGTGCCGCTCACGATCTCGCTCGCCGCGCTCACCGCCGGCCTGCAGACCGCCTGGGTGCGGACGGAGAACGAGAAGTACCTCAAGGCCACCAAGTTCTGGGGCAAGCTCTTCCTGATCAACATCGCGATGGGCGTCGTCACGGGCATCGTGCAGGAGTTCCAGTTCGGCATGAACTGGTCCGACTACTCGCGCTTCGTCGGTGACGTCTTCGGTGCCCCCCTCGCCTTCGAGGCGCTGATCGCCTTCTTCTTCGAGTCCACCTTCATCGGCCTGTGGATCTTCGGCTGGGACAAGCTGCCCAAGAAGATCCACCTCGCCTGCATCTGGATGGTCTCGATCGGCACGATCCTGTCGGCGTACTTCATCCTCGCGGCCAACTCGTGGATGCAGCACCCCGTCGGCTACCGGATCAACGAGCAGAAGGGCCGTGCCGAACTCACCGACTTCTGGCTGGTCCTGACCCAGAACACCGCGCTCGCGCAGGCCTTCCACACCCTCTCCGCGGCCTTCCTCACGGGCGGCGCCTTCATGGTCGGCATCGCCGCCTTCCACCTGGTCCGCAAGAAGCACATCCCCGTGATGAAGACCTCGCTGCGGCTCGGGCTGGTCACTGTCGTCGCCGGCGGCATGCTCACCGCGCTCAGCGGTGACACCCTCGGCAAGATCATGTACGAGCAGCAGCCGATGAAGATGGCCGCGGCCGAGGCGCTGTGGGACGGCGAGGCCCCCGCTCCCTTCTCCGTCTTCGCCTACGGGGATGTCGAGGCCGGCCACAACAAGGTCGCCATAGAGATCCCGGGACTGCTGTCCTTCCTGGCCAAGGACGACTTCACCTCGTACGTTCCCGGCATCAACGACGTCAACAAGTCCGAGCAGGAGCGGTTCGGGCCCGGTGACTACCGGCCCAACATCCCCGTCGCCTACTGGGGATTCCGCTGGATGATCGGCTTCGGCATGACGTCCTTCGCCATCGGTCTGGCCGGACTCTGGCTGACCAGGAAGAAGTTCATGCTGGGGAAGCATCTGCGGGTCGGCGACGACGAAGTGCCGCACGTGGTGCTCTTCAAGAACAAGGCTCTCGGCCCGACGCTCACCAAGTGGTACTGGCGCATCGCGATCCTGACCCTGGGGTTCCCGCTGATCGCCAACTCGTGGGGCTGGATCTTCACCGAGATGGGCCGTCAGCCCTGGGTCGTCTACGGCGTGCTCCAGACCCGCGACGCGGTCTCCCCCGGTGTCTCGCAGGGCGAGATCCTCACCTCGATGATCGTCTTCACCACGCTCTACGCGATCCTCGCCGTGATCGAGGTCAAGCTGCTCGTGAAGTACGTCAAGGCCGGTCCGCCCGAGCTCACGGAGGCCGACCTCAATCCACCCACGAAGATCGGCGGCGACCCCAAGGACGCCGACAAGCCGATGGCCTTCTCGTACTAGGCCCAGGGAGCTGCTGAGTCATGGAACTTCACGACGTCTGGTTCGTCCTCATCGCCGTCCTGTGGACCGGCTACTTCTTCCTGGAGGGCTTCGACTTCGGGATCGGCGTCCTCACCAAGCTGCTCGCCCGGAACCGGACCGAGAAGCGGGTGCTGATCAACACCATCGGGCCGGTCTGGGACGGCAACGAGGTGTGGCTGCTCTCGGCGGGCGGCGCGACCTTCGCCGCCTTCCCCGAGTGGTACGCCACGCTCTTCTCCGGCTTCTACCTGCCGCTGCTGCTCATCCTGGTCTGCCTGATCGTGCGTGGCGTCGCCTTCGAGTACCGGGCGAAGCGGCCCGAGGAGCAGTGGCAGCGCAACTGGGAGAACGCGATCTTCTGGACCTCGCTGCTCCCGGCGTTCCTGTGGGGCGTGGCCTTCGGCAACATCGTCCGGGGCGTGAAGATCGACCGGGACTTCGAGTACGTGGGCAACCTCTGGGACCTGCTCAACCCGTACGCCATCCTGGGCGGCCTGGTGACGCTGTCGCTGTTCACCTTCCACGGGGCGGTGTTCGCGGCGCTCAAGACCCTGGGCGACATCCGGGAGCGGGCCAGGAAGCTGGCGCTCGGGCTCGGTCTGGTGACGGCCGTGCTCGCGCTGGCCTTCCTGCTCTGGACCCAGGCCGACAACGGCGACGGCAAGAGCCTGGTCGCGCTGGTCGTGGCCGTCGTCGCCCTGGTCGCGGCGATCGGGGCGAACCAGCTGGGGCGCGAGGGCTGGGCGTTCGCGCTGTCGGGCCTCACCATCGTCGCCGCCGTCGCGATGCTCTTCCTGTCGCTCTTCCCGAACGTCATGCCGTCCTCGCTCAATGACGAGTGGAGCCTGACGGTCACCAACGCCTCGTCGAGCCCGTACACGCTGAAGATCATGACCTGGTGTGCGGTCATCGCGACGCCGGTGGTGATGCTCTACCAGGGCTGGACGTACTGGGTGTTCCGCAAGCGGATCGGTACGCAGCACATCGCCGAGACCGTGCACTAGCGTCGATGAATCCATGGGCCTGTTTCACGTGAAACAGGCCCAATGAGAAGAGGGTGTGTTTCACGTGAAACACACCTGCTTGACCCAAGGGTGTGTTTCACGTGAAACCGATCGACCCGCGACTGCTGCGATACGCCCGCGCCACCCGCCTGTTCCTGATCGCGGTTGTCGGTCTGGGAGTTGTGGGGGCGGGGCTGGTCATCGCCCAGGCGATGCTGATCGCCGAAGTGGTGGTCGGCGCCTTCCAGCACGAACTGTCGGTTGCCGAACTGCGCACGCCGCTCCTGCTGTTGGCGGCGGTCGCGGTCGGTAGGGCGTGTGTCTCCTGGCTCACCGAACTCGCCGCGCACCGGGCGAGCGCGGCCGTCAAGTCGGAGCTGCGGAGGCGGTTGCTGGAGCGTGCCGGCGCGCTCGGCCCTGGTTGGCTGAGCGGGCAGCGGACCGGTTCGCTGGTCGCGCTCGCCACCCGTGGGGTCGACGCGCTGGACGACTACTTCTCGCGCTATCTCCCGCAGTTGGGGCTCGCGGTGGTCGTGCCGGTGGCCGTACTCGCGCGGATCGTCACCGAAGACTGGGTGTCCGCGGCGATCATCGTCGGCACTCTTCCGCTCATCCCGATCTTCATGATGCTCATCGGCTGGGTCACCCAGTCCCAGATGGACCGTCAGTGGCGGTTGCTGTCACGGCTCTCGGGCCACTTCCTGGACGTGGTCGCGGGACTGCCCACACTCAAGGTGTTCGGCCGGGCCAAGGCGCAGGCCGACTCGATCCGCCGGATCACCGGGGACTACCGGCAGGCGACCATGCGCACCCTGCGGATCGCCTTCATCTCGTCCTTCGCGCTGGAACTGCTCGCCACGATCTCGGTCGCCCTGGTCGCGGTGACCATCGGAATGCGGCTCGTCCACGGCGAGATGGCGTTGTACGACGGTCTGGTCGTCCTGATTCTCGCGCCCGAGGCCTATCTGCCGCTGCGGCAGGTGGGGGCGCAGTACCACGCGGCGGCGGAGGGGCTGTCCGCCGCCGAGGAGATCTTCGAGGTCCTGGAGACACCGGAACCGACGTCGGGGACCGGCGCGGTGCCGCCCTCCGGAGGCGTGCGCTTCGAAGGGGTGACGGTCCGGTTCCCGGGGCGGTCCTCGGACGCGGTGTCGGACGTGTCGTTCGCGGTCGAGCCCGGGGAGACGGTGGCACTCGTCGGGCCCAGCGGAGTGGGCAAGTCGACGCTTCTGAACGTGCTGTTGGGATTCGTGGAACCCACGTCGGGGCGGGTGAGAGTCGGGGGAGTCGATCTCACCGAGACCTCGCTGGAGGAGTGGCGCTCACAGGTCGCCTGGGTGCCGCAGCGGCCCCATCTGTATGCCGGGTCCGTCGCCGAGAACGTACGGCTGGCGCGGCCGGACGTCGACGACTCCGCGGTGCGGCGGGCGCTGTCCGATGCCGGGGCTCTCGAGTTCGTGGACGCGCTGCCCGAGGGCGTACGGACGGTACTGGGTGAGGAAGGTGCCGGGCTCTCCGCCGGGCAGCGTCAACGGCTTGCACTGGCAAGGGCGTTCCTCGCGGACCGGCCGGTGCTGCTGCTCGACGAGCCGACGGCCTCGCTGGACGGGGCGACCGAGGCCGAGGTCGTGGAAGCGGTCAGGCGCCTGGCCGTGGGGCGGACCGTGCTGCTCGTCGTCCACCGGCCCGCGCTGCTGGACGTGGCGGACCGGGTGGTTCGACTGCAGCCAGAGGTGCCTGTCGCGGTGGACGGCTCCATGGGCTCCGGCGGCGACAAGGAGCTTCGGGACGACGTGGTGGCGGTGCCCGCGGGTGGTGAGGAAGAGGCGACTCTGCTCCCGGAGGGGCGGGAACAGGAGGCGCGAGAAGGCGTACTGGCGCGTGTGCGGGCCATGGCCGGGCCTCGGCGCGGACGGCTGGTGCTTGCCCTCCTACTCGCGAGCCTCGCGCTCGGCAGCGCCGTCGGCCTCATGGCCACCTCCGGCTGGCTGATCTCCAGGGCCTCCCAGCAGCCGCCCGTGCTCTATCTGATGGTCGCCGTGACGGCCACGCGGGCGTTCGGAATCGGGCGGGCCGTCTTCCGGTACGCCGAGCGGCTCGTGTCGCACGACGCGGTGCTGCGGATGCTCGCCGACACCCGGGTCGCCGTGTACCGGCGCCTCGAACGGCTCGCGCCCGCCGGGCTGCGTACCGCTCGCCGCGGTGATCTGCTCTCGCGACTCGTCGCCGACGTCGACGCGTTGCAGGACTACTGGCTCCGCTGGCTGCTGCCCGCCGCGGCTGCCGCCGTCGTGTCCGCCGGCTCGGTCGGGTTCACGGCCTGGCTGCTGCCGGAGGCCGGGGCCGCCCTCGCGCTCGGGCTGCTGGCCGCAGGCGTGGGCGTCCCGCTGGTGACCGGTGCCGTCGCACGTCGTGCGGAGCGCCGGCTGGCCCCGGCACGCGGGGTGCTGGCGACCCGGGTGGCCGATCTCCTCACGGGCACGGCCGAGTTGACGGTCGCGGGTGCGCTGCCCGCGCGTACCGCCGAGGTACGGCGGGCCGACGGCGAGCTGACCCGTATCGCCTCACGCGCCGCCACCGCCACCGCGCTCGGCGACGGGCTCATCGCGCTGGTCTCCGGACTCACCGTCGCGGCCACCTCCCTCGTCGGCGCCCAGGCGGTCCTCGACGGGCGGCTCAGCGGCGTGGCGATGGCCGTCGTCGTCCTCACCCCGCTCGCGGCCTTCGAGGCCGTCCTGGGGCTGCCGCTCGCGGTCCAGTACCGCCAACGGGTGCGCAAGAGCGCGGAGCGCGTGTACGAGGTGCTGGACGCGCCCGAGCCCGTACGTGAACCGGAGCGGCCGTCGGAGGCGCCCGGATCGCCGTTCCCCGTCGTGCTGAAGGGCCTGGTCGCCCGTCACGCCGGACAGGAGCGGGACGCGCTCGCCGGGGTCGACCTGACGCTCGAACGGGGACGTCGCACCGCTGTGGTGGGGACGTCCGGGGCGGGCAAGACGACCCTCGCCCAGGTGTTGCTGCGGTTCCTGGACGCGGCTGCGGGGACGTACACGCTGGGCGGCGTCGACGCGTACGGCATGGACGGCGACGACGTACGGCGGCTGGTCGGGCTGTGCGCGCAGGACGCCCATCTCTTCGACAGTTCGGTACGGGAGAACCTGCTGCTCGCTCGGAAGGACGCCACCGAGTCCGCGCTGCGGGACGTGCTGGGGCGGGTGCGGTTGCTCGACTGGGTCGACGGGCTGCCCGATGGCCTGGACACGTTGATCGGGGAGCACGGGGCGCGGATGTCCGGGGGGCAGCGGCAGCGGCTCGCTCTGGCGCGGGCGTTGCTCGCGGACTTTCCCGTGCTCGTTCTCGACGAGCCCGCGGAGCATCTCGATCTGGCCACTGCCGATGCGCTCACCGCTGATCTGCTGGCCGCGACCGAGGGGCGTACGACGTTGTTGATCACGCATCGGCTGGCGGGTCTTGAGGCGGTCGACGAGGTGATCGTGCTGGACGGTGGGTGTGTGGTGCAGCGGGGGGCGTACGGGGAGTTGGTGCGTGAGGAGGGGGCGCTGCGGGGGATGTTCGAGCGGGAGAGTCGGACGGAGTTGTTGGTCGGTGTGCGGTGAGCGATCGCGCGTGATGAGTGGTTCGGTTGCGGGTTGTGGGGGCTGGTCGCTCCCACGCGGCGGAGCCGCACATGTCGAAGCCCCGCACCCCCATGAAAGCCGGGCTGCCGTGCGCTCTGTGAGGATGGTTCGGCTTTCCTTCACAAAAGGGACTAATTAGGCTCTGTGTATGCCAGTCGTGCCGAGCCCCGGTGGTGCCCCGGATTCCGATGACGTGCCGCGGTTGCTGGAAGCGATGCGGGCGGTGGGGAGTGGGCTTGAACTGCGGTCCACTTTGGAGCGGATCTGCGGGACCGCGGCGGAGCTGGCGGACGCGCGGTACGCGGCGATCGGGGTGGCGGCGGAGGACGGGGACGGGCTTGCCGAGTTCGTGTACCAGGGGGTCGACGGGGAGACGGCCAGGCTGATCGGGCGGCTGCCGGACGGGCACGAGGGTCTCCTCGGGGCGCTCCTCCGCGAGCCCGAACCCGTGCGGCTCGCGGAGACGACGGAGGACCCCCGGTCGTGCGGGTTCCCGGAGCACCATCCGCGGATGCGTGGCTTCCTGGGGGTGCCCATCCGTGTGCAGGGGGAGATCTTCGGCAACCTCTACCTGGCCGAGAAGAGCGGCGGAGGGTCCTTCGACGACCACGACCTCGACATGGTGCGCGTGCTGGCCGGGGAGGCGGGCATCGCCATCGGGAACGCGCGTCTGTACGAGGCCGCCAAGCAGCGCGAGCGCTGGATCGACGGATCCGTGGCCGTCACGACCGCGCTCCTGTCCGGCGGGGACGCCGACGAGGCCCTGCAGGTGGTCGCCGAACAGGCCCGCCGGCTCTCCGACTCGGCCGCCGGACTCGTATTGCTGCCCGCGGCCGAGGGCGGTCTGGAGATCGTCGCCGTGGCGTCCGAGCGGCCGTCGAAGGCGCTGGGTCTCGTCGTGCCGGCCGAGAACGAGGTCGTGGGCGAACTCCTTGCGGGAGAGGCCGTGTTCGTGGAGGACGCGGCAACCGACCCGCGCATGCTCAGAGACCTTTCCGGTGGCTACGGGCCGACGATGCTGCTGCCCCTCCAGAGCGGCGGCCGAGTCCTGGGAACCCTCGTCATGGCGCGTGCGGAGGGCGCGCGGCCGTTCTCGGAGACCGAGCGCAACCTGGCGACGCAGTTCGCCTCGCAAGCCGCTCTGGCGCTGATGATGGCGGAGATGCAGCGCGACCGGGAGCGGCTCGCGGTCTACGAGGACCGCGACCGGATCGCCCGTGACCTGCACGATCTCGTCATCCAGCGGCTGTTCGCCACCGGGATGATGCTGGAGAGCGCCCAGCGGAGGTCCGCGGTGCCGGAGGTGCGGCAGGGCGTCGGCAAGGCGGTCGACGAACTCGACGTCACCATCCAGGAGATCCGCACCGCCATCTTCGCGCTCCAGCAGGAACCGGCCGAGGTGCCGACAGGGCTGCGGACACGCGTACTGCGTGAGATCAACATGGCCGCCGTGCCGCTCGGCTTCAAGCCGTCGCACCACTTCGTCGGTCCCGTCGACATGGTGGTCGGCGAACTCACGGCCAAGAACCTCATCGCGGCCCTCCGCGAGGCCCTGTCCAACGCCTTCCGGCACGCGGGGGCGTCCCGAATCGACGTCACCGTGGACGCGACCGTACGACTGCCGGACGGGCGGCCCGGCGTACGGCTGACCGTCACGGACGACGGCGTCGGCATCCCCGAGGGCGGGCGGCGCAGCGGGCTCAAGAACCTGGCGCGACGGGCGGAGTCGCTGGGCGGGGACAGCTGGTACGGGCCGGGCAGCGGGGAGAACGGCGGCGGCGCGTCGGTGGTGTGGGAGGCGCCGTACTGAAGGAACCCGGGTGCGGTCGGCCGGTCCGGGCAGCCGAGGCAAGGCGGCCCGCCGAAGTTCCCTCAACCAGGCCCCTGTTCGGCTCAGTGGAGTGGTCCATCCGTGACAACCGGTCCCCCAGGTGTACGACTTGAACAGGACCGTAGCCACTTGAGCGCGACACGATCGATGTCATGCGCTCACGTCGTCGCCATCCCCTGCTCGTCCCCGTGCTGCTGTGCGCGCTGGCCGTCCTGGTTGCCCGGCCCACGTCGGCCACGGGAGACTCCGACGCCCCGGGCGGCCTGAACGCCGAGGTGGTGCGGCTGTACGACGAGGCGTCCCTGGCGACTCAGCAGTACGAGGCGGGCCGCCGGGCGGCCGAGGTGCAGCGGGGCCGGGCGCAGCGGCTGGAGCGGCTCCTCGCGCGTGAGCGGCAGGACATCGCCGCGCTGCACGGGGACCTCGGCCGGATCGCGCGCGCCCAGTACCGCAACGGCGGCGGACTCCCGCACACCGCGCAGATGCTGCTCGCGGACAGCCCCGAGGAGCTGATGCGCGGTCAGCGTGCCGTCTGGCAGGCGGATCTGGCGGTCAACAACGCCGTCACCAAGAGCCGCAGGGCCGAGGCACGGCTCGCCGCCGACGAGGAGAAGGCGGCGTCGGCCTGGCAGGTGCTGGATCGGCGCAACGGCGAACTCGCCGAGATCAAGCGGGGCATCGAGAAGAAGCTGGAAGAGGCGCAGTGGACGCTCCAGGGGCAGGCGGACGCCTCGGTCGCCGCCGGTGCGTGCCGGGGTGCCGTCCGGCTCGACCAGCCGCGAACGCGCTTCGCGCAGCCGTGGGTCGCGCCGGTGGAGACGTACGAACTCTCCTCGGGCTTCGGCAGCGGCGGTGATCGCTGGGCCAGCCGGCACACCGGGCAGGACTTCGCGGTGGACATCGGCACGCCTGTGCGGTCGGTCGGCGCGGGGCGGGTGGTGAAGGTGTCGTGCGGCGGCGCGTTCGGCATCGAGGTCGTGGTGAAACACGCGGGGGGCTACTACACCCAGTACGCCCACCTGGCCGCCGTCACCGTGGAACAGGGAGAGCGGATCGCCGCGGGACAGTGGGTCGGGCAGTCGGGCACGACCGGCAACTCGACCGGGCCGCATCTGCACTTCGAGGTACGTCTGACGCCTCAGCTGGGATCGGGAGTCGATCCGCGGGAGTGGCTGGCCAAGCGCGGGGTTCGGCTGTAGATCGGGGTCCAGGCGAGGACTGGTAAGGGGTGAGGGTGGGGGCGGTAAGGGGCGGGCGCCAGGACGCCGTCCCTTACCGGCGTTCCGCGAGAGTCCGCTCGACTACCGGCGTTCCGCGAGTATCCGCTCGATCACGACGGCCACGCCGTCCTCGTTGTTGGCGACCGTCCGACCGGAAGCTGCCGCGATCAC
>NZ_LIQZ01000070.1 GCF_001418655.1 Streptomyces phaeochromogenes
GGGCGGCGCCGCCCAGCAGATGGTCAACCAGGTCGTGCAGCAGGCCAAGGCCGCCGTCGAGCCCGTCATCGAGCGCAACCCCGACGTCTTCGACCACCTGGCCACCGCCGGCTCCGAACTGCTCGCCGCCTACCGCTCCGCCGTCGAGGCGCAGGAGCGGCGCTGGACCACCCGTGACACCGCCCCGGGGCCCCGTGACGAGGGCACCGGTCCCGGTGAACACATCGACCTCGACTGAAGCCCCTCGGGTACGGTTGGCCGTAGCGGGGCTCGACCGAAACTGAGGGATTCATGGGACTCACCATCGGCGTCGATATCGGCGGCACGAAGATCGCGGCCGGCGTGGTCGACGAGGAAGGCAACATCCTCTCGACCTTCAAGGTGCCGACTCCGACGACGCCGCAGGCCATCGTGGACGCGATCGCCGCGGCCGTAGAGGGTGCCCGGGCGGGGCACGAGATCGTCGGCGTGGGCATCGGCGCCGCCGGATACGTCAACCGCCAGCGCTCGACGGTCTACTTCGCCCCGAACATCGACTGGCGGCAGGAGCCCCTGAAGGACGAGGTGGAGGCCCGCGTGGGCCTGCCGGTCGTCGTCGAGAACGACGCGAACGCGGCGGCGTGGGGCGAGTACAAGTTCGGCGCGGGCAAAGGCCACCGCAACGTCATCTGCATCACGCTGGGCACCGGCCTCGGCGGCGGCATCATCATCGGCAACAAGCTGCGCCGCGGGCACTTCGGCGTGGCCGCCGAGTTCGGCCACATCAGGATGGTCCCCGACGGCCTGCTGTGCGGCTGCGGCTCCCAGGGCTGCTGGGAGCAGTACGCGTCCGGTCGCGCCCTCGTCAGGTACGCGAAGCAGCGCGCCAACGCGACCCCCGAGAACGCGGAGATCCTGCTGTCGCTCGGCGACGGCTCCCCCGACGGCATCGAGGGCAAGCACATCTCGATGGCCGCCCGCCAGGGTGACGCGGTGGCCGTCGACTCGTACCGCGAGCTGGCCCGCTGGGCCGGTGCCGGGCTGGCCGATCTGGCCTCGCTCTTCGACCCCTCCGCGTTCATCGTCGGCGGCGGTCTCTCGGACGAGGGCGAGCTGGTCCTCGACCCCATCCGCAAGTCCTACAAGCGCTGGCTCGTGGGCGGCAACTGGCGTCCCGTCGCCGACGTCATCGCCGCCCGACTGGGCAACGAGGCGGGGCTGGTGGGTGCGGCGGATCTGGCTCGGGAGCCCGATCCGATCATGTAGTCGCGCTTCGACCGCCCGCCGTTTCCCTCCGGGGCGGCGGGCGGTTCTGTTTGAGGGGTCGAGGGGCGTGGGGATCTGCGGGCCGGCGAGGGTTGGTCGCGCAGTTCCCCGCGCCCCTAAAAGATTGCGCAGTTCCCCGCGCCCCTGAAGAGGGGCGGTAGCCCCTGCTTTCAAGGGGCGCGGGGAACTGCGCGACCAGCCCCCACCGGGCCCGCGGCGAATCTGACGACCCAGAACCGGCAGGGCATATATCTTGATCGACATGCCGACCAGCCCTTCCGCCAGTCCGCTACCGGCGTCCCGTACGGAATCCGACGGTTCGGCCGTCATCCGGGTCCTCAGCTACAACATCCGCTCCATGCGCGACGACACCGCCGCACTCGCCCGAGTGATCGGCGCCTGCGAACCTGACCTCGTCCTCGTCCAGGAAGCCCCCCGCTTCTTCCGGTGGCGCAAGAAACTGGCCCGCCTGGCCGCCGCGTCCGGCCAGGTGATCCTCTCCGGTGGTGGCACGGCCTCGGGCCCCGCACTCCTCTGCTCCCTGCGGGCGACGGTCGAACGCACCGAGGACGTACTGCTCCCGCTCACCCCAGGACTGCACAGACGCGGCTTCGCCACCGCGGTGGTCCGCTTCGGCGGCGCTGCGCGTCTCGGCGTACTGAGCTGCCACCTCTCCCTCCAGAAGGACGAGCGCCACGAGCAGGGCGGCATGCTCCTCGACCGCCTCGCCGCCCTGGGCGCTCCGCACGCCGTCGCGGGTGGCGACCTCAACGAACGACCGAACGGCCGCACCTTCAAACGCCTCGCCACAGAGCTCCGGGACGGCTGGGCGGTGGCCCCCTGGGGCGCGGAGTACACCTCGACGCCCACGGACCCCCACCAGCGCATCGACGCGCTCTTCGCCACGGAGGGCGTGGAGGTCCTGGGCTGCGGGGTACCGATCGGCCACCCCGGAGTGACGGAGGCAGATCTGAGGGCCGCCACGGACCACCTGCCGGTCCTGGCGGCCCTCAGGGTGCCCGCCTCCTAGCCGGTACGCCTAGGGCCGCTGCCTGGCCCGGTCGGTGACCGCCCAGCCGTCGAGGTACGTGAGCTGGGTGTAGGACTTCATGTCCGTGCCGTCACCCGAGGTACGACTGTCGCGGAAGCCGAGGAACTCGTACGACTCCGGGTCGAAGATGAACGTGCTGCCGATGGTGCCCGGACCGGAGAGCGAGATCCCGATGCCCGCCCGGCCCTTGGCGTCGGTGAGCCCCGGGGTCACCTTCACGCCGGGCACCCTGCTGAGTGCTTCGTAGGCAGCCGCCCTGAGACCCTCGGGCATCACGGGGACGCGGTAGAGAAGTCCGGCGAGGCTGAACCCCACCATCTGCCACTCGTCCTCCGTGACGGGCTTCGAGTAGTTCGGCGTCTTGTCGAACGGGTTGCGCATCGCCTTGAGCAGCTTGTCCGGCTCGGTCGGCAGCTTTTCGAGCCGGGTCCAGTCCTGCGTCGGCCAGATGGACTCGTTCGCCTTCGGAGGATCGGCCCACCAGCCCTTGCCGACCTCCATCACCCAGGACCGCTGGGAGTCGTCCACCGACCGCCAGTTCTCGTCGACGTACGTCTTGGTGGTGCCCGATTTCAGGTTCGTCTCCTTGACGATCTCCTTCGTGTAGATGAACTGGTCGTCCCGTGGCGCGACCGGCTCCTCGTGCTTCCGCTGGTATGCGGCGGCGCCGTACAGCACCGTCCGCGCGCTCACGTTCCGCAGGGCGGGGGAGCTGTCGTTCGGCGGTGTCGCCGTGTGCCCCGTACCGCCGTCGTCGCGGACCGCGACCAGGACCGTGGCGGCGACCGCGGCCGTGACCGCGCCCGTCAGGGCGATGCGCAGGGCAGGACGCCGACGGCGCACGGCGGGAGCCGGGTCGCGCATCGCGGTGAGCAGGCGCGTGCGCGCCCGCTGCCGGGTCGCGTCGTCGAGCGGGGGCGCCCCCGCGTCCCAGCCGCTCAGTTCGTCGAGTTCACGCATGGGCGTCTGCCTCCCGGAAAGCTGTCGGATCGGATCCGCCCAGTGCTTCGCGCAGCCTGCCGCGCGCCCGGTGCAGCCGGGATCTGACGGTGCCGACGGGCACACCGAGGGCTCGGGCCACTTCCTCGTAGTCGAGGCCGGCCCAGGCCACCAGCAGCACCACGTCGCGATGCCGGGCGGAGAGCCCGGACAGCGCGGCCGCCAGTTCCCGGCGCACCCCTGTGGCGCCGGCCCTGGCGACCGCGCGATCCGCCACGGCTTCCTCGTGCTCGACGGGAAGCGGAAGCCGCGAGAGCGCCTTGAAACGGCGCGCCTCGGCTCGTCGATGTCGGCTCGCGAGGTTCGTCGCGATGCCGAACAGCCACGGGCGGGCGTCGGCCCGCTCCAGGTCGTACGTGTGGCGCCGCTGGAAGGCCGTCGTGAACGTCTCCGCCATCAGGTCCTCCGCCGCCTCGGGACCGAGCCGCCGGGCCACGTAGCGGTGCACGGTGTCGGCGTGACGGTCGAAGAGCACGGCGAACAGCTCGGGCTCGTCCCGAGACCGTTCGATCACACGGGCGTCGCTTTCCTCGCGCCTCTCCTCGCGCGTGAGGACGCCCGGTCCGACGGTCATCGGGGCTCCTTTCGTTCGACTGAACGCCTCGAAGGCTTGGGCTTGTTCGGGTTGTCCACCCCTACTTCGCCGATCGGCGGGATCGAGTTCCATCGAGGGTTCCGCCTTGGGGCCGCACCCACGCGAAAGCCCGCCCGGGAGTTTCTCCGGGCGGGCTTCCGTACGTACCTGTGCGCGGCGTCAGACCACCGCGCCGCGCCCCGGGTCGTCCTCGTCCTCGTCGTCGCTGCGCATGCGGCCGACCAGCGTGGCGAAGCCGCCGAGGAAGCCGCCGATGCCGATGGTGGCGAGCCACCACGTCATGTTCCAGCCGAGCAGGACGGCGAGGAGGAGCAGGAGCGGGCCGCCGATCACGGCCAGCCAGGCGAACCTGGCCGTCGCGTCCGTGGCGGGCAGCGGGGGCGGCTCGGGCGGCACGAAGTGGCCCTCGTCGTCCTCGTCGAGGTCCTCCTCGGCCGGTTCGGGCATCGAGTAGTCGCGTGGGCCGGAGACACCGGGCGCGAACGCGACGGAGCTGCCGAGCGGCTTCTCGGTCTCGGCGGAGGACTCGTCCTCCGCCGCCGGCTCGGTGGCCTCGGTGGTGTCCGTCGACCCCTTCGCGTCCTTGGAGCCCTTGGTGCTTCTGGCGCTCTTCGTGTCGGTGTCGCCCGAGTCGTTCGTCTCGGGCTCCAGGAGCGCCAGGTCCTCGATCGACTTGAAGGGCTTGGCGCCGGGCGGGTCCGGCGGCTCGTCGCCGTACCCCGCGACGATCGCCTCCCACGCCGCGGCCTCGTCGAACGACGGGCCCTGTTCCTCGCCGGAGGGCGCGTCCTTCTCCTCGGGTTCGCGGTCCGCGTCGTGCTCAGCCACCAGTGGCCGTCCCTTCCTGCTGACCCGCCTGGCCCGCGCCGGTCTCCTTGCCGGCGCCGGGTGCGAGCCGGGAGACGAAGGCGAAGCTCTCCTCGAAGATCCGGTCCGCGTCGTGGTCCAACGTCGCGACGTGGTAGCTCTGTTCCAGGAGTATCTCCGTGACATCCACGGACGACACCCGGCTGAGGATGCGGGCCGAGTCGGCGGGCGGCACGACATGGTCCTGCGGGCTGTGCAGGAGCAGCATCGGCTGGGTCACCTGCGGCAGCTCGCCGTCGACCAGCCGGAAGAAGTTCCGCAACGAGTGCGCCGCGTGCAGGGGCACCTTGTCGTAGCCGACCTCGATGCCGCCCTCCTTGGCGATGTCGCTGGTCAGCCCCTTCGTCGTACGGACGAGATGGCGGAGTACCGGAAGGGCGTACGCGGCCAGGCCGTGCACCTTGTTCGCCGGGTTGACGACCACGATGCCGCTGATCTCGTCGCCGTGCTTGGCGGCGAGCCGCAGGGTGAGGGCGCCGCCCATGGAGAGGCCGAAGACGAAGACCTGGGAGCAGCGCTCGCGCAGGGCGCGCAGCTCACGGTCCACCTCCGCGTACCAGTCCTGCCAGCCGGTGACCTGCATGTCCTCCCAGCGCGTGCCGTGCCCGGGCAGCAGCGGCAGCGCGACGGTCAGACCGCGCTCGGCGAGATACTCCGCCCAGGGGCGCAGCGACTGCGGAGAACCGGTGAACCCGTGGCAGAGAAGGACCCCGACCTCTCCGCCCTCGTGGCGGAACGGCTCGGCTCCAGGAAGGACCGGCACCTTCGGTCTCCTGTTCATTGAAGAGGGACGACTCATGGGACGACTCATGGAAGAAGGACGCTCTGCGAAGTAAGGACGACTCATGAAGAGGGACGGCTGTTCATCGAGAACTGTTCATTCGGGAGAACGGTTCCCTGTTCATTCCGGGGCGACGCGACGACCACCCCGAAGCTTCGAGGCGTACTTCACCGTACGCGACCGCACTGACACGGACCAGGGCCGTCGGGCCCTTTGACAGTGCTCCGGGTTAGGGTCTGACCGACAGACACAGGAGGCACTCGCTTGATCTACGGCGCAATGAAGTTTTCCATCGGAGGGCCCCTGAAGCTCGCTTTCAGGCCCTGGGTGGAAGGCCTCGAGAACATTCCCGCCGAGGGCCCGGCCATCCTGGCGAGCAATCACCTGTCGTTCTCGGACTCGTTCTTCCTGCCCGCGGTCCTGGACCGCAAGGTGACGTTCATCGCGAAGGCCGAGTACTTCACGACCCCCGGCGTCAAGGGCCGGATGACGGCCGCCTTCTTCAAGGGCGTCGGCCAGCTGCCGGTGGACCGCTCCGGAGGGCGCGGCGCGGGCGAGGCGGCGATCAAGAGCGGCGTGGACGTCATCGAGCGCGGCGAGCTGTTCGGCATCTATCCCGAGGGCACGCGGTCGCCCGACGGCCGCCTCTACCGGGGCAAGCCCGGCGGCCTCGCGCGCGTGGCGCTCGCCACCGGCGCTCCCGTCATCCCGGTCGCCATGATCGACACCGAGAAGATCCAGCCGCCCGGCAAGGTGATGCCCAAGCTGATGCGCCCGGGCATCCGCATCGGCAGGCCGCTGGACTTCAGCCGGTACAACGGCATGGAGCACGACCGGTTCGTCCTGCGCGCCGTGACCGACGAGGTCATGTACGAGATCATGAAGCTCTCCGGGCAGGAGTACGTCGACATCTACGCGACGGCCGCCAAACGGCAGATCGCGGACGAGGCGAAGGCGCAGAAGCAGGCGCTCAAGGAAGCCCAGAAGGAAGCGGACCAGGCCCTGAAGGAAGCGGAACAGGCCGAGAAGGAAGCCGAGAAGCAGGCTCAGAAGGAAGCCCAGAAGGAAGCGCTGAAGGAAGCCGAGCAGGCGGAGCAGCAGACCGAGAAGGACGAGAAGGAACGGTCCGACTCCTAGACGCGGCCGTCGGGGGATGGGGTAGTGGGGGACATGGCCAAGCGCGAGAGAGTCATGAGAATGTCGGTCGAGCAGCCGCTGTGGCGTGCGCTGACCGGATACCGCGTCCTGACGATGTTCTACGCGATCGGCCTCTTCGCCACCCACTACAGCAGCTTCGTCCGTCCCGAAGTGGCCATCGGCTACTACGTGGTGCTCATCGCGTGGACCTTCGGGACCCTGCCCAGGGTGGCCAACGCGGCCAGCTGCACCAAGCGCTTCCTCGCCGCCGACCTGACCATCGCGCTCACCGGCATCCTCCTCACGCCGGTCGCGGACGCCCACGACCGGATCGTGGACGGCGGCCCGACCCTCCCGTCGATATGGACCGCGGGTTCCGTGCTGGCGTTCGCGATCAAGGGCGGCTGGCGCTGGGCGGCCTTCGCCTCGGCGCTCGTCGGCGTCGCCAACGTCGTCCAGCGCGGCGCGCTCAGCCAGGACACCCTCCACAACGTGCTGCTCGTCTGGGTCGCCTCCATCGCCATCGGATACGTCGTCGAGGTGGCCCGCGCCTCCGAGCGCACCCTCGCCCGCGCCCTGGAGATCGAGGCCGCCACGCGCGAGCGGGAGCGGCTCGCCCGCGACATCCACGACGGTGTCCTCCAGGTGCTGGCCATGGTGCAGCGGCGCGGTGCCACGCTCGGCGGAGAGGCCGCGGAACTGGGCCGCCTCGCGGGCGAGCAGGAGGTCGCGCTGCGCACACTGGTCTCGGGCGGGCTCGTACCGGTCTCACGCGTGTCCGAGGACGAGGCCGAGGGCGCCCTGGTGCGCGCGGTGGACGAGCCGGACCCGGACGACGGCGGCCCCTGCGACCTGCGCTCGCTGCTCGCCCCGTACGCCACCGCGAAGGTGACCTTCTCCGCGCCGGGCACGCCGGTGCCGCTCGACCCGGCCGCCGCGAAGGAGCTGGCCGCCGCCGTCGGCGCCGCCCTGGACAACGTCCAGCGGCACGTGGGCGCGGACGCCCGCGCGTGGATCCTCGTCGAGGACGAGCCGGACGAGGTGATCGTGACCGTACGCGACGACGGTCCCGGCATCCCCGAGGGCCGGCTCGTCCAGGCCGAGGGGGAGGGCCGCCTCGGCGTGGCCCTGTCGATCCGCGGACGGCTGCGCGAGATCGGGGGCACGGCCGAGCTGATCTCGGTGCCGGGCCAGGGCACGGAGGTCGAACTGAAGGTCCCGAAGACGGACGTGACGAACGTGAAGGACCCGAAGGGTCCACGGGGGAAGGCGGAACAGCGATGACGAGGGCGACGAGGACCACGGGAAAGCCGGCGGGGAAGGCCACGGAGGCCATGGCGAAGGCGGGACGGCGATGAGTGACGGACAGGGCGGCCCGATCAGGGTCATGGTGGTGGACGACCACCCCATGTGGCGCGACGCGGTCGCGCGCGACCTGGCCGAGTCCGGGTTCGACGTGGTCGCCACGGCGGGCGACGGCGAGCAGGCGGTGCGCCGTGCGCAGGCCGCCGCGCCCGACGTCCTCGTCCTCGACCTGAACCTGCCGGCCAAGCCCGGTGTGCAGGTCTGCAAGGAGCTGGTCGGGGTCAATCCCGCCCTGCGCGTCCTGGTCCTCTCCGCGAGCGGCGAGCACGCGGACGTCCTGGAGGCGGTCAAGTCGGGGGCCACCGGCTATCTGCTCAAGTCGGCGTCCACGGACGAGCTGATCGACGCGGTGCGCCGCACGGCCGTCGGCGACCCCGTCTTCACGCCCGGGCTCGCGGGCCTGGTCCTCGGCGAGTACCGCAGGCTCGCCTCCGACCCCGGGCCCGCGACGGGCGGCGACGAGCCCAGGGCGCCGCAGCTCACCGACCGGGAGACCGAGGTGCTCCGGCTGGTCGCCAAGGGCCTGAGCTACAAGCAGATCGCCGAGCGCCTCGTGATCTCCCACCGCACCGTCCAGAACCATGTGCAGAACACCCTGGGCAAGCTCCAGCTGCACAACCGTGTGGAGCTGGTGCGCTATGCCATAGAGCGGGGCCTCGACGACGCGTAAACCGTCCGCGTCCCACCAAAGAGTGAAGACGCATGATCAACCCCCGCACAATTCACCGGAATTGACCTTCCGCCCTCTGCTGAAGTGACCTGGATCACTATTAGCGTGAGTCCCATCAGCCAACCGCGGCGAAGGGACTTTTCCATGCGGGTCGGAGTACTGACCGGAGGCGGCGACTGCCCCGGGCTCAACGCCGTCATCCGGGGCATCGTCCGCAAGGGCGTGCAGGAGTACGGCTACGACTTCACCGGCTTCCGGGACGGCTGGCGGGGGCCCCTGGAGGGCGACGCCGTCCGGCTCGACATCCCCGCCGTGCGCGGCATCCTGCCCCGCGGCGGCACCATCATCGGCTCCTCGCGCACCAACCCCCTCAAGGTCGAGAACGGCATCCGCCGGATCAAGGAGAACCTCGCCAAGCTGGAGGTCGACGCGCTCATCGCGATCGGCGGCGAGGACACGCTGGGCGTCGCCGCCCGTCTCACCGACGAGTACGGCGTCCCGGTGGTCGGCGTCCCGAAGACCATCGACAACGACCTCTCCGCCACCGACTACACCTTCGGCTTCGACACCGCCGTGGGTATCGCGACCGAGGCGATCGACCGGCTGCACACCACCGCCGAGTCGCACATGCGGGTGCTCGTCTGCGAGGTGATGGGGCGGCACGCGGGGTGGATCGCGCTCCACTCGGGCCTCGCGGGCGGCGCGAACGTCATCCTCATCCCCGAGCAGCGGTTCGACGTCGATCAGGTCTGTGCGTGGGTGACCTCGCGTTTCAAGGCCTCGTACGCGCCGATCGTGGTCGTCGCGGAGGGGGCGATGCCGAAGGACGGCGACATGGTCCTCAAGGACGGCTCGCTGGACTCCTTCGGTCACGTCCGCCTCTCCGGAGTGGGCGAGTGGCTGTCCAAGGAGATCGAGCGCCGCACGGGCAAGGAGGCCCGCACGACGGTCCTGGGCCACGTCCAGCGGGGCGGTACCCCCAGCGCCTTCGACCGCTGGCTCGCCACCCGCTTCGGCCTCCACGCCATCGAGGCCGTCCGCGACGGCGACTTCGGCAAGATGGTCGCCCTGCAGGGCACCGACATCGTCCGCGTCCCCATCGCCGAGGCCACGGCCCGCCTGAAAACGGTGGACCCCCGCCTCTACGCGGAGGTAGGAGTCTTCTTCGGCTGACTCAACCTCTCCTCGCCCCCGCGCACACCTGAGCCACCAGCTCCCGTACGACGTCCGTGCCGCGCAGCGTCAGCACCGACTCCGGGTGGAACTGGACCCCGGCGAAGCCCGGCCCGCGCAGTGCGTGCACCTCGCCCGCCGGGCTGCGGCTTACCTCGACGCCATGGGCCGCCAGTTCCACCGCCGCCTCGTCGTCGCACCGTGCCACGAAGCTGTTGTAGAAACCGACGGTCTCGGTCCGCCCGAAGAGGTCGATGTCCGTCTGGGCGCCCTGGTAGGGGATCTCCTTGCGGACGGTCTCCAGGCCCAGCTCCGCCGCGATCAGCTCATGCCCGAGGCAGACCCCCAGCACGCCGTGCCGGTGGCTCCGGATCACCTCCGCGGTCAGGCCGCGCAGGAAGGCCATCTTCGGGTCCGTCATGTCCGAGGGGTCGCCCGGCCCCGGCCCCAGCACCAGCGGACCCTCGTGCGCGAGCACCGTCTCCCGCAGCCCCGGCTCGTCGTACCGCCGGACGGTCACCTCAAGGCCCGACGAGCGCAGCAGATGCGCGAGCATCGCCGTGAAGGTGTCCTCCCCGTCCACGACCAGCGCACGGCCCTCCAGGTCGGCCGACCGCTCCTGCATCCGCAGCCAGAACGGCGCAAGCGCCGCCCGCCGCCCGTCCAGCGCCGCCCGCACCCGCGGATCGTCCGCGAGACACGCCCGTACTTTCTCCGCACCGGGCCGTCCGGGGCGTACCCCCAGCGCGGCCAGCACCCCGGCCGCCTTCGCATGCGTCTCGGCGACCTCGCTCGCCGGGTCCGACCCCCGTACGAGCGTCGCGCCGACCGGGACCCGCAGCCGGCCGCCCTCGTCGATGTCGGCGGTCCGGATGAGGATGGGGGAGTCGAGGGTCTGGGCCCCGCCGGAGTCCCGCCCGATCAGCGCCAGCGCCCCCGCGTAGTACCCGCGACCGCCCACTTCGTGCCGTTCGATGACCCGGCACGCGTTCTGCACCGGCGACCCCGTGACCGTCGCCGCGAACATGGTCTCCTTCAGCACCTCCCGCACGTCCAGCGACGACTTGCCCCGCAACTCGTACTCGGTGTGCGCGAGATGGGCCATCTCCTTCAGCCGCGGCCCGATCACGACACCGCCCATGTCGCCGACCGTGCACATCATCTTGAGCTCCTCGTCGACGACCATCGAGAGCTCCTCGATCTCCTTGCCGTCGGCCAGGAACTCCAGCAGGTCCTCGGGCGTCGGCCCCTCGGCGGGATAGCGGAACGTCCCGCTGATCGGGTTCATGACGACCGTCCCGCCGGACATCCGGACATGCACCTCCGGGCTCGCCCCGACCAGCGTCCGCTCTCCCGTGTGCACGACGAACGTCCAGTACGCGCCCCGCTCACCGACCAGCAGCCGCCGGAAGAGCGCCAGCGCGTCGGCCCGTCCGAACCCCGGGATCTCGCCCTCGTACGTCCGCCGGATGACGAAGTTCGCGCCCTCGCCCCGCCCGATCTCCTCGTGCAGCACCCGCCCGACGATCTCCGCGTACGCCTCGTCCTCGACGTCGAAGCCACCGCCCTCGACCCGCACGTCGTGCGCGGGCAGCTCCGACAGGGCCTGCTCCAGGGAGAGCTCGTACGACTCCTCGGGGGTGAGCACCGCGAGCGGGGTGCCGTCGTCGCGGACGTCGAAGCCGCGCTCCCGGATCTGGCGGTACGGGACGAGGGCGAGGCCCTCAGGGATGTCGGCCAGCCGCTCGTACTCGGTGACCGGGCCGAGCAGCAGCTCGACGGTGTCGTGATCATGGCCCGGCGTGCGGCGGCGCAGCAGGGCGAACGGGCGGGGATCGGCCTGCAGGTCGAGCAGATTCATGGGTCCGGGTTCCTTCTCGGCGTCTCGTGGGAGAGGAGTGGAGAGGAACGGTCCCGGTCGCGAAAACACCGAAGGCCGCCCCTCGGGCGGCCTTCGCGAAGTCTTGCGTACGCGCAGTCAGTGGGCCGCCGGATGAGCGGTCCACCACCAGTTCTGGATCGGGTTCTGGATCGAGTGCGCGAACATGCGCCGCACCTTACCCCATGCGAAACCCTGTGTGACGGCGTACATACGGCGTACGCACGGCGTGCACATCGGGGCGTTCGATCGAGCGCGGCCCGTCTCAATTGATGAGCATGGGGATGGACGCCCGACACGACCCCGTAATGTTGAGGTCGTGACCGTGAACGCTAAGTCCAGCGCAAGCGCTGGCAACACCTGGCGAGACCTGCCCGCGGCGCAGCAGCCCGAGTACCCGGATGCCGAGGCTCTGCGCGATGTGATCGCGGACCTCGAGTCGTATCCGCCGCTCGTCTTCGCCGGCGAGTGCGACCAGCTGCGCGCCCGGCTGGGAGCCGTCGCCAAGGGCGAGGCGTTCCTGCTTCAGGGCGGCGACTGCGCCGAGGCCTTCGACGCCGTGTCCGCCGACCACATCCGCAACAAGCTCAAGACCCTGCTCCAGATGGGCGCCGTCCTCACGTACGCGGCGTCCGTGCCGGTCGTGAAGGTCGGCCGCATCGCCGGCCAGTACTCGAAGCCCCGCTCCAAGAACACCGAGACCCGCGACGGCGTGACCCTGCCGACCTACCGCGGCGACTCGGTCAACGGCTTCGAGTTCAACGAGAAGGCCCGCATCCCGGACCCCGAGCGCCTCAAGCGGATGTACAACGCCTCCGCCTCGACGCTCAACCTGGTGCGCGCCTTCACCACCGGCGGCTACGCCGACCTGCGCCAGGTGCACGCCTGGAACCAGGACTTCGTGAAGACCTCGCCGTCGGGGCAGCGCTACGAGCAGCTGGCGCGCGAGATCGACCAGGCGCTGAACTTCATGCACGCCTGCGGGGCCGACCCGGAGGAGTTCAAGACCGTCGAGTTCTACGCCTCCCACGAGGCGCTGCTCCTCGACTACGAATCGGCGCTGACCAGGGTCGACTCCCGTACGGGCCACCTGTACGACGTCTCCGGGCACATGGTGTGGATCGGTGAGCGCACCCGCCAGCTGGACGGCGCGCACATCGAGTTCGCCTCGAAGATCCGCAACCCGATCGGCATCAAGTTGGGCCCGACGACGACGGCCGAGGACGCGCTGCAGTACATCGAGCGCCTCGACCCGGACCGCGAGCCAGGCCGGCTGACCTTCATCGTCCGCATGGGCGCCGACAAGGTCCGCGACAAGCTCCCCGAGCTGGTCGAGAAGGTCACCGCCTCCGGCGCGACCGTCGCCTGGATCACCGACCCGATGCACGGCAACACGTACGAGGCGGCCTCCGGCCACAAGACCCGCCGCTTCGACGACGTGCTCGACGAGGTCAAGGGCTTCTTCGAGGTCCACAAGGGCCTGGGCACCCACCCGGGCGGCATCCACGTCGAGCTCACCGGTGACGACGTCACCGAGTGCGTGGGCGGCGGCGACGAGATCTTCGTCGACGACCTGCACCAGCGCTACGAGACGGCCTGCGACCCGCGGCTGAACCGCAGCCAGTCCCTTGACCTGGCGTTCCTGGTGGCGGAGATGTACCGGGACCAGTAGTAGATCAGCAGCCGTTTCGGTTGTTACAAGAGCGTGTATTGGGGCGCGGATCACATACGATCCGCGCCCCATCGCACTTTTGCGGCTCCGGTCCGGCGGGTAAGGTTAGGTTAGCCTCACCGATTATCGGGATGGCGCGACGACCCAACGAATCCCGTCGGGAGGTGAACCGCGTGTACGTCTGCAACTGCTTCGGGGTGACCGAGGCGCAGGTGAAGAAGCACGCGGAGGGCGGTGCCTGCACCCCCCGGCAGATAGCGTCGGCCTGCAAGGCGGGCACCGACTGTGGTTCGTGCGTACGACGCATTCAGGCGCTGTTGGGCAGGGGTGACTTCCCCCGGCGCGAGTCGTCGGCCGACCAGGGCATGCCCGTGCTCTCCGAAGTGGAAGCGCTGGAAGAGGCCGCTTAGCCGTTCCGGCCGCTCGCCGCTCGCTGCCTTGCCGCTCAGCTGTCCGGCTGCTCGATGAGCTGCGCGATGTAGAGCGCCTCGCCGAGCTTCTCCACCAGCTCCAGCTGGGTGTCCAGATAGTCGATGTGGTGCTCCTCGTCCTCGAGGATCGACTCGAAGATGTTCGCGGACGTGATGTCGCCCTTGGTCCGCATCACCTCGATACCGCGCTTGAGCCGGTCGATCGCCTCGACCTCGACCTGCCGGTCCGCCTGGAACATCTCCGTGACCGTCTGCCCGACGCGGACGTGGAACAGCCGCTGGTAGTTCGGCAGGCCGTCCAGAAAGAGGATGCGGTCGGTCAGGATCTCCGCGTGCTTCATCTCGTCGAAGGACTCGTGCCGCGTGTACTTCGCCAGCTTCGTCCAACCGAAGTTCTCCTGCATCTTCGCGTGCAGGAAGTACTGGTTGATCGCGGTGAGTTCGGCGGTCAGCTGCTCGTTGAGGAATTCGATGACCTCGGGATCGCCCTGCATCGCAGAGGCTCCTTCCAAGCGGGGGGAACTGGCAGGTTGCGCCGCATGATTGCACCGGCGTAGAAGATCGTCCAGTAAGTGCATGCTTAGTAAGTAAGTACTTGCTTAGTCCTGGTTGTACCGAGTTGTCAGAGTCGGTGCGTACCTGGTCATGCCCATCGTCCGGGGTCTGTCAGGATGGAGTCATGGGTCAGCCGGTGGGTCGTGAATCTGGAGAAGCAGCGCAGTCGGAGCTTCCGCCGGGGCAGCGACTTCAGCGGGGCTGGCCGGTCACGCACTACGGGCCCGTGCCGAAGTTCCGCCCCGAGCGCTGGGAGTTCAGGGTCTTCGGCGCCACCGCCGACAGCGAGAAGCACTGCTGGACCCACGAGGAGTTCACCGCCCTGCCGTACGCCACGGTCGTGGCCGATCTGCACTGCGTCACCAAGTTCAGCATGATCGGTGCGGAGTGGGGCGGCATCCCGGCTCGTACGATCCTGGAGATCGCCCCGCCGGCGCCCACCGTCACCCATGTGATGGTCTGGGCCGAGTACGGCTTCAGCTCGAATCTGCGTCTCGACGACTTCGCGTCCGACCGCTCGATCTTCGCCACCCACAAGGACGGCGAACTGCTCACCGCGGAACACGGCTTCCCGCTGCGCCTCGTCGTGCCGCAGCTGTACGCGTGGAAGGGCCCCAAGTGGGTCCGCGGCGTCGAGTACATGACGGCCGACCGCCGCGGCTTCTGGGAGGAGCGCGGCTACCACAACGTCGGCGACCCCTGGCGCGAGCAGCGCTACTCGTACCAGGAGGAGCCCGGGGACGGGCCCGAGCTCTGAGCCCCGGCGCTCCCTGGGCTCCTTGGTTTCTTGGGCTTCTGGGGCTTCGCTCAGCCGGTTCCGGCGCTGCTCAGTCGTCCCGGAGCTTCTTCAGCCGCTCCACGTCCGCCGCGTGTCCCTCCTTGCCGCCGGGGGTCTCGATGATCAGCGGTACGCCCTCGGTGGCGGGGTGGGTCATCAGCGCACGGAACGGGTCCTCGCCGATGTGCCCGGCGCCGATGTTCTCGTGGCGGTCCTTGTGGGCGCCGGCCACGTCCTTGGAGTCGTTGGCGTGGATCAGCTTCAGCCGGCCCTCGCCGACCGTGTCCACCAGCAGGTCGAGCGTCTGGTGCATCCCGCTGGGCCCGGTGAGGTCGTGGCCCGCCGCGAAGATGTGGCAGGTGTCCAGGCAGACGCCCAGTTTCGGATGGGAGTCCAGCGCCTCGAAGTACGGCCCGAAGTCCCAGGTGCGTGAGCAGAGTGAAGAGCCCTGTCCGGCGGTCGACTCCAGCAGCAGGAACGGGTCGTCGTCGTGGGTCAGCTCGTCGAGCAGCGGCAGCAGATGCTCGCGGACCTGCTTCAGCGCGACCGACCGCTCCCGGCCCCCGGTCGCGGACCCCGTGTGCACGACGACGCCCAGCGCCCCGATCGCCCGCCCGCGCCGCAGCGAGTGCCGCAGCGACTCCACCGACTTCTCCACGGTCGCCTCGGTGTGCGAGCCGAAGTTGATCAGGTAGGGCGCGTGGACGTAGGCGGGGATCGACTCGGCGGCGCAGGCCGTGCGGAACTCCTCGTCCTGGAGGGGGTTTCCGGGCGGAGTCGCCCAGCCGCGCGGGTTGGCGACGAAGACCTGGACGGTCTCGGCGGCCAGCTCACGCGCGTACGAGAGGCCGACGGAGGCGAGGCCTCCGGCGACGGGGACATGGCCGCCGACGGGGTTGCGGGACTGCTGAGTGCTCACCCCTTCAGGGTGTCACGCGGTCCCGGTCGCGCGGTCGGCGGCCATGTCCCTGCGGGTGCCTGGGTGCCCGGCATGCCTGCCAGTGTGCCTGCGGCGCCCGTGTGCTTTTGTGCCCGTCCGTGTCAGCGGATCTCGATCGTGATCGTCGATCCCTCGGGCGCCGTGTCGCCGCCGTCCACCGACTGGCTCTTGACCGTGTCGCCGAAGAGGCCGAGCAGACCGCGGTCCTCCTCGACCTTGAAACCGGCCGCTTCCAGCTCCTGCTTCGCGTCGTCGACGCTGTCGCCCACGACGTCCGGGACCTCGATCATCTCCGGGCCCTTGGACACCGTCAGCGTGACGGTGTCGCCGCCGCCCGCCTTGGTGTCGGGGTCCGGTGACTGCTTGGCGACCTGGCCGGCCTCGTACTCGGACGTGACCTGCTCGGAGGCGACCTCGACCGTCAGACCGGCGTCCTCCAGCTCCTGCCTGGCGTCCTCAAGGTCGTCGCCCACGACGTCGGGCACGTCCACCGGGCTGCCCTTGCTGACGGTGAGCGCGATCGCCGAACCGCCGCGGCGCTCGGTGCCCGCCCCCGGTTCCGTACGGATCACGAAGCCCACCGGTACGTCTTCGCTGAAGCCCTTGGTGACCATGCCCGCCACCAGGCCCTCGTTCTTCAGGCGCTGCTTGGCCTTGGCCAGCGAGTAGCCCTCCAGGTCCGGCACGCGCACGATCTCCGGGCCCTTGGAGACCGTCAGTGTCACGGAGTCGTTGTCCCGGATCCGGGCGCCGGGCTTCGGGTCGCTGCTGATGACCCTGCCTGGCTTGACGGTGTCGCTGAAGCTGCGCTTGACGTCCTTCACGTCGAGACCGGCGTTCGTGAGCTGCTTCTTGGCCTGCGCCTCGGTCTTCGAGAGCACCCCCGGGACAGTGGTGAACTGGCCGGAGTTGATGTACCAGACGCCCGCGCCGAGACCGAGGGCCAGCAGCACCGCGGCGACGATCGCGAGCAGGCCGCGGCGGGGCGCCATCGAACGGCCGCCACGGCCGCCCCGTCCGCGGCGCGGCGGTTCGGGCGGCGGGGACGGCAGATAGCTCGTGCGGTGCAGCTCGGCGTCGTCGTCGTTCACCGGGAGGGGCCGCTGCACCGACAGAGAGAGCGGGATCACGCTCGTACGGTCGTCCGCGTTCTGGTGGTCCGTGGTGACCGCCTGGGGCGGGACGGCGTCCAGCTGGTCGGCGCTCAGCGCGTTCCGGGCGTCCAGGACCTGGGAGAGCAGCGCCACGGCGTCGTACGGACGGAGGTCGGGGTTGCGCGCTGTGGCCGTCGTGACCAGCTCGTCGAGCTCGTGGGCCAGGCCCGGGACGGACGCCGACGGCTGGGGCACGTCCTCGTGGAGGTGCTTGTAGAGCACGGTGGCGGGCGAGTCCCCGTAGTGCGGGCGGTCGCCGGTCAGCATCTCGAAGAGGAGGATGCCGCACGCGTACACGTCGACCCGGGGGTCGGCCGTGCCGTTCTCTATCTGCTCGGGCGCGAGATACGACACCGTGCCGAGCACGGCCCCCGTCGTGCTGGTGACCGTGTCCACGGCCCGTACGAGACCGAAGTCCGCGACCTTCACCCGGCCGTCGTCCCCTATCAGGACGTTCTCCGGCTTCATGTCGCGGTGCACGAACCCGGCGCGGTGCGCGGCGCCGAGCGCGGCGAGGACCGGCTCCAGGACGTCGAGCGCGGCGCGCGGCTGCAGCGCCCCGCGCTCGCGCAGCACGTCGCGCAGGGTGCATCCGGCGACGTACTCCATCGCCAGATAGACGAAACTGCCGTCCGTGCCCTGGTCGAAGACCTGCACCACGTTCGGGTGGGCGAGCCTGGCCACCGACTTGGCCTCGCGGATGAAACGGTCGACGAACGTGGCGTCGGCCGCAAGCGTCGGGTGCATCACCTTGAGCGCGAGCACCCGGTCCAGACGGGTGTCCACGGCCCGGTAGACCGTGGCCATCCCGCCGACCGCGATGCGCGCGTCGACGCGGTAGCGGCCGTCGAGCACGTGCCCGACGAGCGGGTCCTGAAGGGTCGTATCCACGCAGGTGAGTGTACGAGCCGCCACTGTCAACGCCGCCCGGACGGGCGATTCCGGGGCGGTACTGCAGCCGAGCTGTGACGGACGTCGCACGGTGACCGATGCCTTGCGGCGCCTGGATTCAGACAGGTGTTCAGGCCAAAGCTCAGAAAGCAGGCCTTTCCGGGTCCAACCGGGCGACACCCTCGACGGGGGACGACGCCTCGGCGAAGTGGCGGCGCGGGATGCGCCCCGCGCGGTACGCGAGCCGGCCCGCCTCGACCGCGTGCCGCATGCCCTCCGCCATCAGCACCGGCTCCTGCGCCCGGGTCACGGCCGAGGCGAGCATCACACCAGCGCACCCCAGCTCCATGGCGAGCGCCGCGTCCGACGCCGTACCGGCACCCGCGTCCAGGATCACCGGCACGCGCGCGTGCTCCACGATCAGCTGGAAGTTGTGCGGGTTGCGGATGCCGAGCCCGGACCCGATCGGCGAGCCGAGCGGCATGACCGCGGCGCACCCCACGTCCTCCAGCTTGCGGGCGAGCACCGGATCGTCGTTCGTGTACGGGAGGACCGTGAAGCCGTCGTCGACCAGCGTCTCGGCGGCGTCGAGCAGCTCGATCGGGTCGGGCAGCAGGGTGCGCTCGTCGGCGATGACCTCCAGTTTCACGAGGTCCGTGCCGAGCGCCTCACGCGCGAGCCTGGCCGTCAGCACGGCCTCCCCGGCGGTGAAACAGCCCGCCGTGTTGGGCAGCACACGGATGCCCAGCCGTTCGAGCACGGACAGGACCGAGCCGTGGGCCCTGGGGTTCACGCGGCGCATCGCGACCGTCGTCAGCTCGGTGCCGGACGCGACGAGCGAGCGCTCCAGGACGTCGAGGCTGGGCGCGCCACCGGTGCCCATGATCAGACGGGACGTGAAGGACGTACCGCCGAGGACGAAGGGATCGTCGGCCATGGGTCAGCCTCCTTGGACGGCGGTGAGGACTTCGACGCGGTCTCCCTCGGAGAGGAGCGTTTTCGACCACTGCGCGCGCGGGACGACGGTTTCGTTGAGTGCCGCGGCGACACCGGAGGGAGCCGCCGTGAGCGCGGCGACGAGGGTGTCGAGGGCGGTGTCCGGGGCCAGCTGCCGCCGCTCCCCGTTGACGAAGATGCTCATGCTCATGCGCGCTGCTCCGAGAGTGCGGCGGCACCGAACCGCCTGGGTGTGAACGGGCGGGCCTCGTCCGGGAGTTCACCGGTGGCCAGGGCGTGCGCCATGACGTCCCCGGTGACGGGCGTGAGCAGTACGCCGTTGCGGTAGTGGCCGGTCGCCAGCAGCAGCCCGGGGAGTGCGGTCGGGCCGAGCAGGGGCGCGTTGTCGGGGGAGCCCGGGCGCAGTCCGGCCCGCGTCTCGGTGAGCGGCAGCTCGGTGATGCCGGGGACGAGCTCGTGGGCGTCCCGCAGCAGCTCGTACACACCGCCGGCGGTCACCGTGGTGTCCCAGCCCAGCTCCTCGCTGGTCGCGCCGACGACCAGTTCGCCGCTCTCCCGCGGCACCAGATAGATGTGGCTGCCGCGCACGACGGCCCGCACGCTGCGGCTCAGGAAGGGCGCGTACCGCTTCGGGACGGTCAGCCGCAGCACCTGTCCCTTCACGGGGCGCACCGGCGGGAGTACGTCGTCGGGGACGCCCGTCAGGCGCCCGCTGAGGCTGCCCCCGGCGAGCACGACCTGGCCTGCCGAGAGCTCGGTACCGTCCGCCGTGACGACTCCGGTGGCCCGGTCCCGTACGACGGTCAGGCGGTCCGCCCACGTCCGGTGGAAGGTCACTCCGGCCCGCTCGCAGGCCGTGACCAGGGCCGCGGCCAGTCGCCGCGGATCGACCTGGTGGTCGCTGTCGACCCGGAGCCCGCCGCGCACGCCCGGCGCGAGCATCGGCTCCAGCCGTCGGCACTCACGGCCGCTGAGCCACTCCGACTCCAGGCCCGACCGGCGTTGCAGGGCGTGCACTTCGCGCAGATGGGCGCGGTCGTCGGCGTCGAGCGCGACGGCCAGCGCGCCGCACCGCCGGTATCCGATGTCCTGCCCGGTCGCCTCGGTCAGCTCGGCCGCGAAGTCCGGATAGCGGCGCGCCGAGGCCAGGTTGAGGCCGAGCAGGGTCTGCTCGCCGTAGTGGAGTTCGGTGACGGCGGCCAGCATCCCGGCCGCCACCTGCGCGGCGCCGCCGCCGGGCTCCGGGTCCACGAGCGCGGTCGTGAACCCGCGCTGCGCGGCCCGCCAGGCCGTGACGAGACCAATGATCCCGCCCCCGACGACCAGGACGTCGGACGTGCGCCTTGTATCGGCCGCATCGGTTGTGTCGGGTGTAACGGATGTCTCCGGAGTACGCGACATGGGCGTCCAGCCCCTCCCTTCGCCGGCATGACCCGGATCAGGTTCGTACGGTCGGAGGCCGTCCCAGCCTCCCTCTCAGCCCGGTGCGTCCGGACTCCCGCGAGTGCTTTACGTTGGCCACCCTAGCCCTTCGCCCCAACAGCCTGTAAGGGAGCCTTCACGCATGGCCCGCTCGCTCGACGGACTCCTCCTCGCCCCGGTCGCCGACCAGGCGCCGGGCCAGGTGGGCACCCGCACCCGGTTCGCCTACCACGAGAAGGACGGCGAGATCTGGGCCGAGTACGCGGGCGGCGACGTCGTACGCGGCCACCTCGTGGGCACACGCGCCGGCGACCGGCTCGACTTCCGGTACGTGCAGCTGAAGGCGGACGGCACCACCTCGTCCGGGCACTGCGTGTCCCAGGTCGTCGAACTCGCCGACGGGCGCGTGCGCCTGGAGGAGACCTGGGAGTGGGAGTCCCAGGAGGGCAGCGGGACAAGTGTGGTCGAAGAGGTCAACGAGGGCTGACGCTGTGCAACAGCTCACCGATCGCGCCCCCTGACCGACGATTTCACCAGTGTCTATGGTGATCGTGTGAGTGAGCAGACGCAGGGACTGAGCCCGGCGGCGCGACGGAGCGCCGTGATCGTCGGGGCGGGCATGGCCGGTGTACAGACCGCCGTCGCCCTGCGGGAGAGGGGCTTCACTGGAAGCGTGACCCTGATCGGCGCGGAGCCCCACCAGCCGTACGACCGGCCCCCGCTGTCCAAGGCCGTACTGCTCGGCAAGGCCGAGGGCTCCGCCTTCGACGTCGACTTCGAAGCGCTCGACGTAGAGCTCCGCCTGGGGCTCGAAGTGACCGGTGTGCACCCCTCGCGGCATGAACTCGACACGGTCGACGGCCCGGTTCCGTACGACGTCCTCGTCATCGCCACCGGCGCCGAGCCGATCCAACTGCCGGGCGCCCAGGGCGTACCCGGCGTCCATCTGCTGCGCACGCTCGACGACGCCGAGCGGCTGCGTCCCGTCCTCGCCAGGCAGCACGACATCGTGGTGGTGGGCGCGGGCTGGATCGGCGCCGAGTTCGCCACGGCGGCGCGCGAGGCGGGCTGCGCGGTGACCGTCGTCGAGGCCGCCGACCGGCCGCTCGCCGGTGTGCTGCCCGAGGAGGTGGCCGCTCCGATGGCCGCCTGGTACGCGGACAGCGGGGCGGTGTTGCGCACCCACGCGCGCGTGGAGCGCGTCGAGCCCGGCGAGGTGGTGCTCGACGACGGTTCGCGGCTGCCCGCGGGCGCCGTCGTCGTCGGTATCGGGGCCCGGCCCGCCACGGCCTGGCTGGCCGGTTCCGGGATCGAGCTCGGCGCCCGTCGCGAGATCGTCGCGGACGACCACCTGCGCACCTCCGCCCCGGACGTGTACGCGGTCGGCGACTGCGCCTCGTTCCCGTCCGGCCGCTACGGCGAGCGCCTGCTGGTCCACCACTGGGACAACGCCCTCCAGGGCCCGCGCACGGTCGCCGCGAACATCGTCGGCGAGACGTCCGCCGCGTACGACCCCGTGCCGTACTTCTGGTCCGAGCAGTTCGGCCGCTTCGTCCAGTACGCGGGCCATCACGGGTCCGCCGACGCCATGGTGTGGCGCGGGGACCCGGTCGGACCGTCCTGGTCGGTGTGCTGGCTCCGCGAGGGCCGCCTGGTCGCGGTCCTGGCGGTGGGACGGCCTCGGGACCTGGCCCAGGGCAAGCGGCTGATCGAGGCGGGCACGCCGATGGATTCCGGGCTCCTGCCGGATCCCGCACTGCCGCTCAAGGGCGCGACCGCCTGAGCGCTCCGCGGTGGCGCTCCGCCGGTCTGCCCGGTCGGAGGCCGTCCGGTGTCTGCGGGGCCGCGGGCGTGACACGGTCGCACCGGCCCGGGTACCGACTGTCAGTCCGAGATGGCAGGCTTGTGTTCGTGACCGAGATTGACGCAAAGATCGATGCTCTCGTCCCCGCCTGGCTCACCCTCCCCGACATCGCCGAACAGCTCGGCGTCGAGGTGACCCGCGTTCGGCAACTGGTCAAGGAAGGCCAGGTCATCGCCGTACGCCGTGGTGAGAACCGCGCGCTGCACGTCCCCGCCGCTTTCATCGACGGGGCCGAACAGAAGGTCGTCAAGGGCCTGACCGGCACTTTGACGCTCCTGCGGGACGACGGCTTCTCCGACGAAGAGATGCTCGAGTGGCTCTTCACCCCCGACGAGAGCCTGCCCGGTACGCCCGCGCAGGCTCTGAGCGAGAATCGCGGCACGGAGGTGAAGCGTCGCGCCCAGGCGCTCGCCGTCTGACCTGATCACGCCGTCCGGCGTACGGGCCGCGATCCTCACGGCCCGTACGCCACCGACACGACACGGGGGACCCACGCATGCCCGAATCCACCGCACGCGCCCGGCTCGCCGACGCCCGGGTGTACCTCTGCACGGACGCCCGCAGGCGCCAGGGCGACCTCGCCGACTTCCTGGACGCGGTCCTGGCGAACGGCGTGGACATCGTGCAGCTGCGGGACAAGGGCATGGAGGCGGCCGAGGAGCTGGAGCACCTCGCCGTCCTCGCGGACGCCTGCCGTCGGCACGGCACGCTGCTCGCGGTGAACGACCGGGCGGACGTCGCCCACGCCATCGGCGCCGACGTGCTGCACCTGGGCCAGGGCGACCTTCCGGTGCCCGCCGCCCGGGCGATCCTCGGCGACGACGTCCTGATCGGCCGTTCCACGCACGCCGATGCGGAGGCCGGGGCCGCCGCCGTCCAGGAGGGCGTGGACTACTTCTGCACCGGCCCCTGCTGGCCGACGCCCACCAAGCCCGGCCGCCACGCGCCGGGCCTCCCGCTGGTCCGGCACACGGCCGCGCTCGCCACGGACCGCCCCTGGTTCGCCATCGGCGGCATCGACCTCGGCAACCTCGACGAGGTGCTCGAAGCGGGCGCCCGCCGCGTCGTCGTCGTACGGGCGATCACCGAGGCCGACGATCCGGGCGCCGCGGCGGCGGAGTTCGCGAAGCGCCTGCGTCACGCGTAGGTGACCCGAGGCGGGAGCCCGGGGGTGCGGTCGACCGAGTGGGCAGTTGTCGGAGTGGGCAGTTGTCCGAGTGGTGGACAACAAATCGACAAAACGGGCAAAATTCCCGGATCCGGTTGGGTGACCGTCGCCCCCTGACTAACCTGCGGGTATGGCCCTCGGATCTGCTTCCACCAGGACGGACCGCGCACGCACGGTGCGTGACATGCTCGCGACCGGCAAGGCGACGTACTCGTTCGAGTTCTCCGCGCCGAAGACCCCGAAGGGCGAGCGGAACCTGTGGAACGCGCTGCGCCGGGTCGAGGCCGTGGCCCCCGACTTCGTGTCGGTGACGTACGGTGCGGGCGGTTCGACCCGGGCGGGCACGGTCAGGGAGACCGAGCAGATCGTCGCCGACACGACCCTGACCCCGGTCGCCCACCTCACCGCGGTCAACCACTCCATCGCCGAGCTGCGCAACATCATCGGCCAGTTCGCGGACGCCGGGATCCGCAACATGCTCGCCGTGCGCGGAGACCCGCCCGGCGACCCGATGGCCGACTGGGTGGCACACCCCCAGGGCCTGACGTACGCGGCCGAACTCGTCCGGCTCATCAAGGAATCCGGCGACTTCTGCGTGGGCGTCGCGGCCTTCCCCGAGATGCACCCGCGCTCGGCCGACTGGGACCGTGACGTCGCGCACTTCGTCGACAAGTGCCGGGCCGGCGCGGACTACGCGATCACGCAGATGTTCTTCCAGCCCGAGTCGTATCTAAGGCTGCGTGACAGGGTCGACTCGGCGGGCTGCGCGACCCCGGTCATCCCCGAGGTCATGCCGGTGACCAGCGTGAAGATGCTGGAACGGTTGCCCAAGCTCAGCAACGCCTCGTTCCCCGACGCCCTTAAAGAGCGGATCCTCACAGCCAAAGACGATCCGGCGGCTGTACGCTCCATTGGCATTGAGTTCGCCACGGAGTTCTGCGCGAGGCTGCTGGCCGAGGGAGTCCCCGGACTGCATTTCATTACGCTGAACAACTCCACCGCGACGCTGGAAATCTACGAGAACCTGGGCCTGCATCACCCACAGCAGGCCTAGACCGGTCGCATCGTCGTACGACACACTGCGTAGCGGTCACCTGGGAGAGGGGCGTACATGGGCTGGACGGTCCTCTACATCGCATTCGGCATCGTCGCGCTATGGCTGCTCGGCGAGGTACTGCTGCAGTACAAGGCGCGGCTGCGCTGGCGGCTGCTCGCCTTCGCCGGCTTCCTCGGGGTGGTCCTCGGTGTCCTGATTCCGAACGTGCTGGTCATCGGCCTGGGTGCCGCGGCCTTCGCCGTCGGACAGACGTACGTCACGCTCTCGTTCCGCAGCGGATTCGCCTCCGGCTGGGCCGTCAACGGCCTCGGCGGCGGACGCACCGGCTCCAGCAAGCGCCGCCGCGGCGAGGAGCGCAAGGACCCGACCCTTGAGGTCTCCGACCTCCACGCCGCGGAGACCACGACGTTTCCCAGCCAGGACTTCGGCCAGGACGACCCCTACGGGCGCGACGACTCGGTCTTCGGCCAACGCCCCACGGCCGCCGCCGAGTCGACCTCCGTCTACGAGCCGCAGCCGCTGCCCGACGACACGGGTCAGTACGGCGTGTACAGCGACGCCGCCTACGCTGCCGCCACCGACCCGGCGTACGCGGCTGCCGCGCAGGCCCAGGGACAGGGACAGGGACAGCAGGGCCAGGACCCGCTCGGCCAGAACTACGGGTACGACGGCTACTCCGGCTACGACCAGCAGCAGTACGGCTACGACACCGGGCAGCAACAGCAGTACGCCGCCTACTCCGACCCGTACATCGGCACGCAGGCCTATGACGCCGCGTCGTACGGGCAGCCCTACGACGCCTCGCAGCAGCAGTACACGCAGCAGGGCTACACCCAGGACCCGTACGCCACCAACGGCGGTTACGCCGCTGAGACCCCGGCCGGCGGTGTATGGGTGCCTCAGCAGCGCAACACCGAGGACCCGTACGGCGGCGAACTCCCGCCGGAGCAGTCGTATCCGTACGACGGCAACGGGAACAACGGGACCAATGGCGGCAACGGACAGCAGGGCGGCGGGTACGACGAGCAGTACCGGTTCTGAGTGAGCCGGCAGTAACGGTTCCGGTCAGTACCCGTACTGGGTGAGTCGGTGCCGACCGGGGCTCAACGCGCCCCGGTCGTCGTCCCGTCGCCGTCACTCACTGCGAGCCCCGGAAGTCCGGCCCCTCCACGACGAGTCCGGCGACCAGCGCGCCTGACATCCCCGCGTGCGGCAGACCGCCGCCGGGGTGCGCCCAGCCGCCGACCGTGAACAGGCCCGGTACACGCGTGCTGTTGGCGGGCCGCAGCAGTGTGCCCTCCGCGCCGGCCAGCGCGGGAGCGGGCACGGCGCCGCCCTCGGCACCCGTCTCCCTCTCCGTGTCCACCGGGGTGCGGACCTCGCGCCACAGCACGCGCTCGCGCAGGCCCGGTATCGCCCGCTCGGCGGCCTCGACCATGCGGTCGGCGAAGGCGTCGGCAGTACCGTCGGCGGTCCAGTCGTGGTGTGCCAGGGACGGCACCGTCGCCGTGAGCACCATGGACTCGTGGTCGTCGTCCGGGCGCAGCAGCGGATCGTCCGGCCGGTCCACCCACACGGTGGGCCGCGTCGCCGGCCTGCCGATCTCGAAGAGGGTCATCTCGTCGGCCTGGTCCGTCGTGTGCACGACCGTACGGTGTACGGCTCCGGGCTCGCGCGGGCCGCGCAGCGCGAGGCAGACGACGACCTTGCCGCAGGTCAGGGACGCGGGGTGTGACTCGGGCGCGTCACCCTCGTACAGACTGTCGCGACCCGTCAGGGCCTTCAGGAGCTCCTGCGGGCCGCCCACGACGAAGTCCGCCTCGGCGACGGTCCCGTCGCGCAGTTCCACGCCCGCCGCCCGGCCGTCCTTCTCGGTGACCGAGACGACCTCGGCGTCGAAGACGAACTCCACCCGGCGGGCCAGGCACCGCTCGTACACGGCGCGCGCCAACTCACGGATTCCGCCGCGCAGATACCAGGCGCCGAAGGCGTGCTCCATGTACGGCAGGACCGCCGCGCTCGCCGGGGCGGTGTGCGGGTCGAGGCCGTACGCGAGCGCGTGGCTCTCCAGGAGGGCGGCGAGACGGGGGTCGGCCAGCTCCCACGCGCCGACCTCCGCGAGGGTCCGTGCCGTGCGGGTGCGCAGCAGCCGGCGCTGCCGCAGCGCGGGGTAGGGCTCACGCTCGGCCAGCACCTGCCAGTTGGGCCACAGCGGCTCCTCCAGGAGCGGGCGGCGCGTCCGGTCCCAGGCCTCGCGCGCCCGGACCAGGAAGTCGCCCCAGCGCTCGCCCGCGCCCGCCCCCAGGGCCTCGTCCAGGGCCGAGACGACCCCCGCGCGGGAGGCGTTGGGCAGCGAGACGTCCGTGCCGTCGGCGAAGACGTGCCGTGCCGCCGGGTCGACCTGGACCAGGTCGACGCAGGCCTCCAGGGGCTCCTTGCCCGTCTTGACGAACAGGTCGCGGTAGACCGCGGGCAGTTGGAGCAGCCCCGGGCCGGTGTCGAAGGCGAAGCCGTCACGCTCGAAGCGGCCCACCGCCCCGCCGTACGTCGCCGCGCGCTCGTACACCACCACCCGGTGGCCCGCGACGGCCAGCCGGGCGGCGGCTGCCATCGCGCCCATGCCTGCGCCGATCACCGCAATTCGTGCCATGCCAGGGACTTTATCGGCCGCCACTGACAGCCGGCCTCCGGGCCTGTGCGGCGGGGGGCCGACCCAGGGCAGCCGGAGGTCGGTCCCGGGTCAGCCCGGTCGGCGGCCCACCCGTTCCGCGAGTCGTTTCTCCTCGCGGCGCTGGGCCCTGCGGCGCAGGAACCGTCTGATCCGCGAGATCAGGAAGTAGAGCACCACCAGACCGGTCACCAGCAGGACGGCCGCGATGATCGCCGCGGCCTGCGGGTTGAACATCGCGAAGGTGATGATCCCGGCGACCCCGAGATCCTCGGCGGTGCTCAGCACGAAGTTGCTGAACGGCTCCGGCGAGGTGTTGACCGCCATCCGCGTCCCGGCCTTGACGGTGTGGCTGGCGAGCGCCGACGAGCCGCCGATCGCCCCGGCCGCCAGCTCGGACAGCGAACCGCTCTGCCCGGCCAGCAGCGCCGCGACGACGGCCCCGGACACCGGGCGGATCACGGTGTGGACGCTGTCCCACACCGAGTCCACGTACGGGATCTTGTCGGCGACGGCCTCGCAGGCGAACAGGACGCCCGCCGCGATGAGGACCTCGGGGCGCTGCAGCGACTCGGGCACCTCGTCGGTCAGCCCGGTCGCGCCGAAGAGGCCGAGAAGCAGCACCACCGCGTACGCGTTGATGCCGCTGGCCCAGCCGCTGGTGAAGACCAGGGGGAGTACGGACACGGAGGCGATCGTAACCAGTCGGCAACGGCGCGTCCTGGGCATGAGTGCGTACGGCTGAGTATCCGTACCTAGGGAGTGAGTTGAGTACGCGCGCGGATGGGTGCCGACCTGCGTGAACGAGAGAGTGGAGGCACGGAAAGGGGCGCGGCTCCGGTACCGCCGACACGGGGCGGCGGAACGGTGCAGCGCCCTTGTCCGCTCCTTCCGCCGAGAAACTCGGCGGGAGCGAGACACGGGGGGACCCGGGGGAGACCGGAACGGGGGAACCAACGGGGAGTACGGGGAAACACGGGGGAGCACAGATGGGGCGCCGGTCCGGCGTGGCCCGCGGGGGACGCGGCCACTCCGGACCGGCGCTTCACTTGTGTCCGAGCCCGTCCCCGCCGACCCTTCCCTGGAGCAGCCGGGACAGCGCCGAGTGGACGTCGTCCAGGGAGCGCTCCGGCTGGAACGCCTGCCAGTCCAGGGCCGCCACGAGCACCATGCCGACCAGCGCCGACGCCGTCAGCGGGGTGTCGATCTCGTCGCTCAGCTCGCCGTTGGCGATCCCGTCGCGCAGGACGTTCTCGACGACCGCGACGGCCTCCTGACGGACCACCATCAGCGTGGACTGCCAGGCCCGGTTGGTGCGCCACAGCTCCGCCACGTACAGCTGCGTGAAGGCCGGGTAGCGGTCGATGAAGACGAGGCCCGCCCGGATCATCGCGTCCAGTGCGTCGACCTTGCTGCCGCCGTCCCGGGCGGTCCCCTCCGCCGCCTCCCGGAGAGAGGCGGTCAGCAGGCCCACTCCGTGCCGGAGGAGCTCTTCGAAGAGGACGGACTTGCTCGCGAAGTTGTAGTAGACGGTGCCCTTGGCCACACCGGCCCGTTCGGCGATCTCGTCGACCGTCGTGGCCGAGAAGCCCTGTTCCGCGATGAGGGTCACCGCCGCCTCGTAGAGCTTCTGCCGGGTCGCCTGTCTCCGGCCGCCGCCGCTGTCCACCGTCCTGCTGCTTTCCATGGCCCCGATTGTCACAGGCTCAGCTCCGGGTGCAGTCGGTCGAGGGTCCATACCTGCCGTCGCCGGGCGGACACGGCGGTGAGCGCGAGGGCGCCGGCGGTGAACGCGGCGAGGACGGCGCACGCCTGCCAGACCGGGCCGAGGCCGCCGCCCGTGATGAGCCTCCTGAGGGCGTCGACCACGTAACTCATCGGCATGAAGGGGTGGATCGCGTTGAAGAACCCCGGACTGGTCTGCACGGGATACGTGCCGCCCGCCGACGTCAGCTGCAGCATCAGGAAGGCGAGGACGAGGATCCGGCCGGCCGCTCCGAAGCGGGCGTTCAGCCACTGCACGATCGCCGCGAAGCAGGCCGTCACCAGGAACAGGAAGCCCACCGTCCCGGCCGTCCGCGCCATTTCCAGGCCGAGTCCCCAGTGCAGCACGGACATCAGCGCGACCGTCTGGAGCGCCCCCAGGGCGGCCACCGGCAGCCAGCCCGCCAGCGCGATGCGCCAGGCGGAGGAGCCCGCCGCGAGCGCGCGCCGGTTGAGCGGCGGAATCAGCATGTAGGCCACCATCGCGCCCACCCACAGGGAGAGCGGAATGAAGTACGGGGCGAAACCCGTGCCGTAGTTGGGCGCCTTGTGCAGGTCCTTCGAGGCGAGTTGTACGGGGTCGGCCATGACCTCGGTGCGTCGGTCGCGGTCGCTCTTGTCGTAGTCGGGGATCCGGCCGGCGCCGTCGTGCAGTCCACCGGCGAGCTTCCCCGAGCCGTCGACGAGCTTGTACATGCCCCCTTCGAGGTCGCCCGCTCCCGTACTGAGTTCGCCGACACCGGTGTCCAGGTCGGCCGCGCCGGACTTGGCCGTGCCGAGCCCCGTGTGCAGCGTCTTCGCCCCCTTGGCGACCTTTCCGGCCCCCTTGTTGAGCGCGTTGACCTTGGAGACGGTCGTGGCGAGGTCCTCGGAGAGGTGCGGCGAACGGTCGGCCAGCGCCTGGGCCTGCTTCTCCAGGGCGGCCAGATGCTTGTCGAGCGTGTCCAGGTCGCCGTCCTGGCCGGCCACCAGCGTGTTGACGTCGTCGGCGACCTTCGCCACGTCGGCGGCGGCCTCCTTCGCCTTCTTCAGCTCCGGGCAGGCGGCGTCGGGCAGCGGCAGGGTCTCGCAGCGTGCCTTGTAGACGGCGTTCAGCGTGTCGGAGGCCGTGCGGGCGTCCTTGGCGGCCGTCGGGGCCGTCTTCACCAGCGTGTCGAGGTTGCGGCGGATCGTCGAGGCGGAGTCCGCGACGAGCTGAGCCGTGTCGCCGATCTCCTTCTCGTTGCCCTTCAGGAAGGGCCCCACCTTGTCCGCGACGCCGTTGACCTTGTCCGCGAGCGTCTGCGTCCCCTCCGAGACCTGCCGTGAACCGTCCTCCAGGTCGCCCGCGCCCTTGTCGAGCTTCTTCAGGCCGGCGGAGAGCTTGCCGCTGCCCGTCTCCGCGTCCTTCAGGCCGTCCGCGAGGTCCTTCGAGCCCTTCTTGGCCTTCCCGATCCCGCCCTTGAGCGTGTCGGCCCCCTTCGCGGCCTTCGTGGTCTCCCCGTGGATGTCGGAGAACGAGACGAAGATCTTGTCGAGGAACGACCGCGACGCCTTGGTCGAGGCGGCCGTACGCACCTCCGCGAAGACCGTCCGCGAGATCTGCCCGACGATGTAGTTGTTCGCGTCGTTCGTACGCACCTGGAGGGCGCCCGTCTCCGGCGAGTCGCCCGAACTGGAGGCGATCCGCCGGCTGAAGTCGGACGGCATGGTCAGCGACAGGTAGTAACTGCCGTTCTCGACGCCCTCACGGGCCTCGGCGGAGCTCACCTCGTGCCACTCGAAGGTCTTGCTCTCGCGCAGCCCCTTGGTGATCTCGTCACCCATCACGATCTTCTTGTCGGCCGCCGTCGCCCCCTTGTCGTCGTTCACGAGCGCCACGGGGATGCGGTCGAGACGGCCGTACGGGTCCCAGAACGACCACAGGTAGAGGGCGCCGTACAGCAGGGGCAGCAACAGGAGCGCGACCAGGGCCGCGCGCGGGAGCCTTCCCCTGCCGAAGCGCCTGAGCTCAAGCGCGGCCAGCTTCGGCGAGCGCAGCATCCGCGGTCTCCTTGTCTTCCGTGTCGTCCTCGTCTTGGCGGGTCTGTCCGTCGGCCGGCCCCGTGGACACCACGACCGCGTCCTCGGGGGCCTCGTTGCACACCGCCACGACCGTGGTCCCGGCCTCGGTCAGGGAGCGCAACAGCGCCCAGACCTCGGCCCGTTCGGCCTGCGAGAGCTTCAGGTCGGTGTCGTCGATGCCCAGCAGCCGCGGACGGCCGATCAGGGCGAGCGCAACGGACAGCCGCAGTGCTTCGACGCGTTCCAGGTCGCGCACCGCGGTCCGGGACCCCTTGGGCAGCGACTCCCGGTCGAGCCCGGCGGCGGCCAGCGCGCTGTCGACGCGCAGCCGCGCCTCCGTCACCCGCTCCGATCGAGGCCGCAGCAGTCCGCGTACGGAACCGCCGAACCGCCGCTGGAGCAGGGCCCGTTCCCGCAGGTGCTCGGCGACGGACAGGGCGGGCTCCAGGTCGGTGACACCGGGCACATGGGCCAGTGCGCTGAACCGGCGGACGGCCGCCATCTGCTTCGGCAGCTCCGACTGCCCGACCCGCGCCTGCCCCTCGGTGGGCTTCATCCGCCCGGTGAGCGCGAGCAGCAGACACGTACGCCCCGAGCCCGACGGCCCCTCGATCGCGATCAGCGAGCCGGGCTCCGCGTCGACGCCGATACCGCGGAACGCCCACCCGCGGGGCCCCTTGAGCCCGAAGTCCTCGGCCCTTACGCCGAGTCCGTGCGGACCGTCCACAACTTCCCCCACCCTCCGGGCCCTTGAGCCGACCGGGTTTTTGAACTGACTGGTCAGTGCAAAAGCTATACCGAACCTGTGATCGAGGCAAAAGCCCAGGTCAGAACGGATTGTCAGTGGCATACCTCACGATGGACACATACGGCCACAGAGCCGTCACACAGACGACAGGAGGTTCGTCATGGCCACCTACCCCGCAGCCGCCGCCCGTCGGCGACGCGCCACCGGCCCTGCCCCCTCACTGACCGGCCCGGCGAGCGATGTGCACCCCGTGCTCCGCCGGGCCACGGCCCCGCCCGCCGCCCTCGACCTGCTCGCCCAGGCCCGTGCCGGACTCGACGAGGCAGCCCTGCTGGAAACGCCGAACGAGCGGTATGCCACGGCCCATCTCGCCGCCCTGCGCACCGCCGCCGCCGTGCTCGCCGCCCGCGGGCGCCCGGAGCCCAGCGCGAGGCGCCGGGCCAAGATCCGGAGCGCTTGGGAAGTGCTGCCCGAGATAGCACCCGAACTCGCCGAGTGGAGCGCGCTGTTCGCCGCCGGTGCCCGCCGCCGTGCCCGCGCGGAGGCCGGCATCCAGGGCGCGGCGACCACCCGCGACGCGGACGACCTGCTGCGCGATGTGGCGATGTTCCTCCGCCTCGTCGAGCGCATGCTGGTGCTCCAGCCGGTCCTGCCGCAGCCGCGGCAGGAGGCCGACCGGGAGCCCGGCCGGGGTGCACCGGACGTGCCGGACGTGCCGGACGCGGGATGAGCGGCGTCCGGAGCCGCGGCCGAGGTGTCACCAGGAGCCGCCAGAGACCGTCTCTGCGGGCCTGTGAGGGCCCGTGCGGGCCCTGTGGGCCGGTCGAGGAACCCCGGGGGCTCCCGGGGGCTGTGGGTCGGTGCCGGAGCGCCTGAGGCCGCCCGGACCGTCCGGCCCGGCTCCTGTCCGGCGCGGTGCGGCTGCCCGCCGTGGCGCTCGCTGCCGGGCGGGTCGGTTCGGGCAGGTCCGCCGGTTCGCTCCGCCGGTTCGCCCGGCGGGGCGGGGCCGCAGGCGGGCGGCGTCCGGCGCGCGAGACGGAGGGCCGACGCAGGGGCGCGAGGCAATAGGGTTGGGACGCCTGCATCTCCCCGGCGCCGGACAGGGCGGGGGAGGTATCCCCATCGCCCCATCGCTCCGCCGTACGCAAGGGCGGCGGCCGTGCCGAGGAGTCAACTGCCGTGTCGGACCCGATGCGCCCGCCCGTCTCCCACCACCGCCCTCAACCGACATCGCCGCGTTCCGACCCCTCCCGCCCCCGCGCCTCTCTCCGTACCGCCGTGGTCTGGGACGTTCTGAAGGACGCCCTCGACCGCCGGGTCAAGGCCGCGGGCCGGGAGTCGCTGGACGTCCTCGACACCGGAGGCGGCAGCGGCAACTTCGCGGTGCCCGTCGCCCGCCTCGGCCACCGGGTCACCGTCGTGGACCCCAGCCCGAACGCGCTGTTCGCGCTGGAGCGCCGGGCCGCCGAGGCAGGCGTCGCCGACCGCGTCCAGGGCGTCCAGGGCGACGCCCACGGCCTCTTCGACGTCGTCGAGCGCGGCGGCTACGACGCGGTGCTCTGCCACGGGGTTCTGGAGTACGTGGACGACCCCGCCGAGGGTCTTCGCAACGCGGTCGGGGCCCTGCGTCCCGGAGGCGTGCTCAGCCTGTTGGCCGCCGGCCTCGGCGGAGCGGTGCTCGCGCGCGCCCTCGCCGGCCACTTCACGGAGGCCCGGCACGCCCTCGGTGACCCGGACGGCCGCTGGGGCGAGGGTGATCCCGTACCGCGGCGTTTCACGGCCGATCAGCTCACCGATCTGGTCGAGGGCGCGGGCCTGCGCGTCGCTGGCGTGCACGGCGTACGGGTCTTCGCGGACCTGGTGCCCGGAGTCCTTGTGGACACCGAACCCGGGGCCCTGGACGCCCTGCTCAAGCTGGAGGCCGCGGCGGCCGAACTCGCCGCCTTCCACTCCGTGGCGACGCAGCTCCATGTGCTCGGTGAGACCCGCGAGTCCACCGAGACCTGAGCCGTCTCCCGTGAGGGAGCTGTGGAGGCGCGCCGCTGATCAGGGGCGCGACGGCAGATGGAGTACGCCACAGGCCCCCCGATCGGGCGCTCGGAGCCGTATGATCGGGGGAGACCGTCCGGCATGACGGGCCGGTCGCTGGGGAATCTACGCCTCAGTGGATCGGAACGCCATGGCGGGTTCCGGTTGGCGAATTGGCGCAGAGGGGCGGGTTTCACGGGGGCGATTCCCTGCCTATCCTGAAGGGGACCCCCGGTCGCCCCGGCGACTGCACGATGAGGAGGACGCCGTGCCGCTCTCGGAGCACGAGCAGCGAATGCTCGAGCAGATGGAGCGAGCGCTGTACGCCGAAGATCCCAAGTTCGCGACAGCGCTTGAGGGAAGCGGGCTGCGTACGTACACCCGGCGACGGGTCTACCAGGCGGTCGCGGGCTTCCTCGTAGGTATCGCGCTCCTCATGGCCGGAATGGTCGCAGTACAGATCTGGCTGAGCGTGGTGGGTTTTCTCGTCATGCTGGGCTGTGCAGTGCTCGCCGTCACCGGTTGGCGCAAGGCCCCCAAGCCGGGCGAACAGCCCGCCACGGGTGCGCCGGGCGCTCCGCAGGCCCGTCGTCAGGGCCGGCAGCGGCGCTCCATGATGGATCGCATCGAACAGCGTTGGCAGAAGCGCCGTGACGAAGGCGGCCAGTAGCCTCCGGGCCAGGGCCGACAGACGTACACACGTAAGGGGTGACCACCTTCAGGTGGCCGCCCCTTCAGCGCGCCCGGCCGCGGGCGGGACCTAGGGCCACTGCACACACAGGCCGGGGCCCAGGGCCACTGCACACGCACGCTCAGGGCCGCCGCGTACCCAGGAGCGCCGCACACTCAGGGGCGCCGGCGCCGGGCATTCATGGGCGCCGCACAGCGAAAGCGAAGGGGGGCCACCCGACTCGGGTGGCCCCCCTTCCGGCTTGCTGAGCCGGGCGGTCTCAGCCGCTGCTCTGCTCCGACGGGCGTCCTGACGTGCGTCCCCACGGGCGGCGCGCGACCGCCGTCCAGCGGGCCGTGGCCCGGGACTTCAGCGCGATCCAGCCCTCGGAAGCCGCCCACGCCACCCGTACGGCCGAGCGCGGTGCGAGCAGTGCGCGCAGCCGCGTACCGCGGCTGACCGTGGCGTGCAGACCCGCGGTCATCCGGCGTACGTCATCGGCGAGCCCGGCGGTCGGCCGGGGCCGTGGCGCGTACAGGACCTGCTCCACCGCGTCGGCGACCCGGTGGACGGAGGCCGCGGCCTCGGGTTCGAGATGCCCGATGCGGACGATCCGTGCCGCCGCCTTGCGGGGCGTCTGGGAGTCGTCCGGCGCGATCCCGAAGTCCCACGCCGTATCGGTCACCTCCTGCCAGGCGGCCAGGGTGGCAGCCGCGGCATCCTCCTCGGTGCGCCCGTGCGAGCCGAGCCGCACGGACCGGGCCCGCATCCGCCACAGCATCGGCAGCAGCGGCACCGCGAGCGCGGCGAGCCCCGCCAGGGCGAACCCGAGGATCGCGAACCACGGCGGTCCGTCGTCCGTCGATCCGAACGCCGCCTGCGGAGACTCGCTGCCGCAGGGCTGCTCCAGCTTCTTCTCCGCCGCCGTGCAGCTCTCGCTGCTCGACGGTTCGGCGGACGGCGCCGAGGACGAGGAGCGCGAGGGGAGGTCCGGGTTGGGGAGCGTGGTGCCCGGCGTGTCCGTGCGGGTGTACTCCGGAACCGTGCCCCGGTTCGGGGTCGGCTCGAAGCGGGTCCAGCCCACGCCCTCGAAGTACAGCTCGGGCCAGGCGTGCGCGTCCCGCAGGCCCACCGAATTCGTGCCGTCGGCCTGCGGCGAGCCCGGTGTGAAGCCCACCGCGACGCGGGCCGGGATGCCCAGCGTGCGGGCCATCGAGGCCATCGCGAAGGAGAAGTGGACGCAGAAGCCCTCCTTGTCCCTCAGGAAGCGCGCTATGGCCTGCGATCCACTGCCGACCTGCACCTCCGTGTCGTACGTGAAGCCGCCGTCCAGGGCGAACCAGTCCTGGAGCTTCACCGCGCGCTCGTAGTTGTTGGCCGAGCCGGCCGTGACGTCGCGTGCAGTCTCCGCCACCACCGGAGGCAGCGACCCGGGGACCTTGGTGAACTCGCGCCTCAGCGCCGTGGGTGCCTCCGGCGCGTTGGCGAGCTGCTCCGCGGTCGGCTGCACTATCAGGCTCTTGACCGTGTACTCCAGGCCGCGGGTGGTCTGCCCGTGGTCGCCCACGAGCGTGCGGCCCACGGGCTCGTACCGCCACTTGCCGCCGAGCCCCACCGCGCTGGCGGGGTAGGGCATGGGCAGCCAGTCCTGCGCGTACCAGTCCGCCGCGGAGATCCTCGTCTGGATCTCGGTGCGCCGGACGTCGTCACTGAGGCCCGGCGGTGTCGGGAACGAACCGGGGACGTCCTCGACATGGCGCTTGGCCGGCTTCCACGCCGTGCCGTCGAACTCGTCGAGCGAGACGATCCGCAGATAGAGGTCCTGCGTCTCCTCGGAGTTGGTGCGGTACGACATGACCTCGCGGTCCTCGTCCACGTTCAGGCTGTCGCGGAGCGAGACCAGCGGGTTCACCGCGGAGATCGTGCCGCCACCGCCGGAGCCCGTGCCGACGCCGGTCCCGGTACCGCCCAGCAGACCGCCGTCGAGCGCGGGCAGGGCGAGCGGCACCACCAGGGCGATACCGAGCGCGACGGCACCGATGCGCCGCCCCGTGCGGATCGGCGCGACCGCGCCCGCCGAGGCGTCCGTCCCCGGAGTCCGGGGTCCGCCGCCGAAGACCCGGCCCCACTGCGAGAGCCGGTCACGTCCTTCGGCCAGCAGCAGTACCAGATAGCCGGCCGCCGCCATGACGAACCACAGCCAGCTGGCGCCACCGCCCTCCGAGAGACCCGCGGCGACCGAGTACAGCGCGAGCAGCGGCAGTCCGGCCGGGGCCGCGCTGCGGAACGTCACCGCGAGGGCGTCCACCGCGAGCCCGATGACCACGACCCCGCCGACCAGCATCAGCCGGATACCGGGGGACAGCGGAGCCGGGATCGAGTACCGCCCGACATCGTCACCGCCGGCCTGCAGCAGCTCCCCGAAGTGCCGGAACGCCTCCGGGCCGGGCACGAGCCCGATGACGGCCTGCTCGCGGGCGAAGAACAGCGTCAGCAGCGTCAGGGTCACGAGCGCCTGTACGGCGATCGTCACGGCTCGCGCCAGCGGCACCCGCCGGGTCGCCGCCCCCACTCCGGTCTGCACCGCGAGCAGGAACGCCGCCTGAAGGATCCAGGTCGCCGGATCGACCAGCGGCAGCAGGGCGCCGGACGCCATCAGTGTCGCCGCCACGGCGCACAGCGCGAGTCGCGCGCGCCCGCTCATGAGCCACCGCCCCCTGCCGTGCTTCCCGTCGACGCGACCCCGTTGCGCTGTCGGTCGGCCTCCCGCCACAGGTCGGCCAGGCCCGTGCCCGGCGGTACGGCCAGGGCGGTCCAGCCCGCCTCGCGCAGCATCCGAAGCCGCTCCTCGCTCTGTTCGTCGGCCGCGCCGCGCACCCACGTCTCACTGTCCAGCAGGAAGGCCACGGCCCCGCCGCTGCGCTGACGCATCTTGGCGAGCACGGTCGCCTGCTCCTCGTCCAGGTCGCCGAGGAAGGCCACCAGCAGCCCCTCGTTGCCACCCCGCAGAACGTCGTACGCCCGTGACAGGCCCGTACCGTCGGAGTGGTCGATCACCGCGAGGGTGTCCATCATCAGCCCGGCGGCGTCCGCGGACTCCTGGCTGGCGCCGGCGAATCCGTCGGCGCCCTCGCCGGGCACCGAGGTGCCCGTGTCGGTCAGCAGCCGTACCGAAAAGCCCCGCTCCAGCATGTGCACCAGCGTGGACGCCGTGCCCGACACCGCCCATTCGAAGGCCGAGTCCGGGCCCGCGCCGTCAAAGGCGATGCCCCGGGTGTCGAGGAGCACCGTGCAGCGGGACCGCTGCGGCTGCTCCTCGCGGCGCACCATCAACTCGCCGTAGCGCGCGGTCAGACGCCAGTGGACCCGGCGCAGATCGTCGCCGTAGCGATAGCCGCGAGGTATCACGTCGTCCTCGCCGGCCAGGGCCAGCGAGCGCTGCCGCCCGTCGCCGTACCCCTTCGCCTCGCCCGTCAGCCGCACCGGCGGCAGCGCCTCCACGCGCGGGATGACGGTCAGGGTGTCGTACGTCGAGAAGGATCGGGTCAGTTCGCACATCCCGAACGGGTCGCTGAGCCGCAGCTGCAGGGGCCCCAGCGGATAGCGGCCACGCAGGTCCGAGCGCACCCGGTAGGACACCTCGCGACGGCCGCCCGCCTCGACCCGGTCCAGTACGAACCGGGGCCGCGGCCCCAGCACGTACGGAACCCGGTCCTGGAGCATCAACAGACCCGTGGGCAGCCGCGAGACGTTGTCCATCCGCAGATGGACCCGCGCCTCGGACCCCGAGGGCACCCGCCCCGGGGAGAGGCGACGGCTGCCGGCGACCCGGTAGCGCGTGCGGTAGAGCACGGTCGCGCAGACCAGTGGCAGCACGGCGAGCAGCAGCCCGACCCGGAGCAGATCGCTCTGCCCCAGGACGTACGCGCAGATCGCGGCGGCGATGCCGGCGGCCAGGAAGGACCGACCGCGCGTGGTGAGACCGGCGAGTGCCGTACGCAGCCCGCCCTTGTCCTCCTCGGCCTGCGCCGTCGGCATCCCCCCGGTGGTCATCACAGCCTCCGGGGCGGCTGCTGGCCGAAGGCGGACGAGCCCCGGCCCATCCCCAGACCGCTCGGCGACTGGGGCGCCGCGGGCACGGGCGTGCGCTGGAGGATCTCCAGGACGACCTGCTCGGCCGTACGACGGTTCAACTGCGCCTGGGCGGTGGGCAGCAGCCGGTGGGCCAGGACCGCCACCGCGAGGGCCTGGATGTCGTCCGGCAGTGCGTACTCCCGGCCGCTGAGGGCCGCCGACGCCTTCGCCGCGCGCAGCAGGTGCAGCGTGGCACGCGGCGAGGCGCCGAGTCTCAGGTCCGGATGCGTACGCGTGGCGGCGACCAGGTCCACGGCGTACCGCCGCACCGGGTCGGCGACGTGGACGTTGCGGACCGCGTCGATGAGCTTCACGATCTCGTGCGCGTGCGCCACCGGCTGGAGGTCGTCCAGGGGGGACGCACCGCCGTGGATGTCCAGCATCTGCAGTTCGGCCTCCGCGCTGGGATAGCCGATGGAGACCCGGGCCATGAAACGGTCGCGCTGCGCCTCCGGCAGCGGGTAGGTGCCCTCCATCTCGACCGGGTTCTGCGTCGCCACCACCATGAACGGGCTGGGCAGCTCGTAGGTCGTGCCGTCGATGGTTACCTGGCGCTCCTCCATGGACTCCAGAAGCGCCGACTGCGTCTTGGGCGACGCGCGGTTGATCTCGTCGCCGATCACGATCTGCGCGAAGATCGCACCCGGTTTGAACTCGAAGTCCCTGCGCTGCTGATCCCAGATGGACACACCTGTGATGTCCGAGGGCAGCAGGTCGGGCGTGAACTGAATACGCCGCACTGAGCAGTCGATGGACCGCGCAAGTGCCTTGGCCAGCATGGTCTTGCCGACGCCGGGGACATCCTCGATCAGAAGATGCCCCTCGGCGAGCAGTACGGTCAGCGAAAGCCGTACGACCTCAGGCTTGCCCTCGATCACTTCCTCCACCGAACTGCGGACTCTCTCCACAGTGGCGGTCAGATCTGTAAGGCTCGCTCGATCGTCATAGGTCGTCACCCGGCCCTCCTCGGCCCGTTCTTTCCCGGGCCGACGCTCTGCGATGCGGACCGGCCCACCCCGAAACACGGACACCACGCGCGAATAGTTCCGCGTGACGCCACACCCGCATTCTTGTTGCCGTTACCTGTTCGTGTCACTCGCCTGTGGATAAGTGGCCGCGATATGTCACGGCCTGGGGTCTTTGAGAGGGTCCAACTCGCGTCAGGTGGGGTCTATCTCACGCAGCAGGCCCGTCTTCACATCGAACACGAAACCACGTACGTCGTCCGTGTGCAGAAGGAATGGGGAGGTGCGCACCCGCTGCATGGACTGCCGCACGTCCTGTTCGACGTCCCGGAAGGCCTCCACGGCCCATGCCGGGCGCTGGCCGACCTCCATCTCCAGGTCGTGCCGGAAGTCCTCGGTGAGGGACTCCAGGCCGCAGCCGGTGTGGTGGATCAGTACGACACTGCGGGTGCCGAGCGCGCGCTGGCTGATGGTGAGGGAGCGGATCACGTCGTCGGTGACCACGCCTCCCGCGTTACGGATGGTGTGGCAGTCGCCGAGCTCCAGGCCCAGCGCGTCGTGCAGGTCGAGGCGGGCGTCCATACATGCCACGACCGCGACGTGCAGCACGGGACGGGCGTCCATGCCGGGGTCGGTGAACGCGGCGGCGTACCGCTCGTTCGCCTCGACGAGGCGGTCGGTGACGGTGCCGCCGTTGGATATGGCGTCTCCGGGCTCTGTGGGAACGGATGCGGAAGTCGTCATATCTATAACGGTAGTGGTCACACGCGGTCCGGGCCTGCTGTGAGAGGGGACAAAGAACATCAATGAGCGTTGTTGTGAGGTAACCCACAAGGGTGGATCGACTACGCCCGTACGGGTGGAAAAACCCGGTTTGGTGCTTCATCCGGGCCGAGAGTCGCGACGCGCAGGCCGGTTCGTTGACCGCGGGAGACCGTGGACTAAAGTGGCGCGAAGCGGGAGACGGACGCTCTCCCTGCTGGACTGCTACCCCCGGAGGACCGGTGACGAGCCGGGATCTCCCCACGTGCGCGGCGCGTACGTACGGCTCGGCCTCCTCCCGCTCCCGGTCGGCTGACGCTTCCGGCGCCGGCAGGCCTCCCCTTCACGGAGCGGGCGGGGACCCGGCGGTGCGTGCGCGCGGTGCCGGACCTGAGAGGGCCCCTTGACCCAGAGCCGACATGTTCCGGTGATGCTCCAGCGATGCCTGGACATGTTGGCACCAGCGCTGGAGAGGCCGGGAGCGGTCGTCGTCGACTGCACGCTCGGCCTCGGCGGCCACAGCGAGGCTCTGCTCAGCCGGTTCCCGGAAGCCCGTCTCGTCGCCCTGGACCGGGACAAGGAGGCGCTGCGCCTCTCCGGAGAGCGGCTCGCCCCCTTCGGCGACCGGGCCACCCTGGTGCACGCGGTGTACGACGAACTCCCCGACGTGCTCGACCGCCTGGACCTCCCGCGCGTCCAGGGCGTCCTCTTCGACCTCGGCGTCTCCTCCATGCAGCTCGACGAGGCCGACCGCGGCTTCGCGTACGCCCAGGACGCCCCGCTCGACATGCGCATGGACCAGACGACCGGCATCAGCGCGGCCGAGGTGCTCAACACCTACCCGGCGGGCGAACTCGTCCGGATCCTCAGGGCGTACGGCGAGGAGAAGCAGGCCAAGCGGATCGTGTCCGCGGTCGTGCGCGAACGCGACAAGGACCCCTTCAGCAACAGCGCGCGGCTCGTCGAGCTGATCCGCGACTCCCTGCCGCAGGCCGCCAAGCGCACCGGCGGCAACCCCGCCAAGCGCACCTTCCAGGCGCTGCGCATCGAGGTCAACGGCGAACTCACCGTCCTGGAGAGGGCGATCCCCGCCGCCGTGACGTCACTCGCCGTCGGCGGCCGGATCGCCGTGCTGTCCTACCACTCCCTGGAGGACCGGCTCGTCAAGCAGGTGTTCGCCGCGGGAGCCGCCAACACCGCACCACCGGGCCTGCCGGTCGTCCCCGAGCGCTACCAGCCCCGGCTCAAGCTTCTGACGCGCGGTGCCGAACTCCCCAGCGAGGAAGAGGTCGCGGAGAACCGGCGCGCCGCCCCGGCGCGGCTGCGCGGGGCGCAGCGCATCAGGGAGGACGCCGAGTGACGGGAGGGTGTGTGAGTTGGACAACCGAACTCACCGGACGCGTGGGTCGCAGGCCCGGACCCATCGGCCGGGAACACCGGCTCAGCGGGAGGGCGAGTGAGTAGCAGACCCGAACTGCGGGGGAGGGCGGCCCGGCTCGCGCGACTCTTCCCGACGGGCCCCGGACAGGCCGCCCGTACCCCCTTCGTGCTCCTGGTCGTGCTGCTGCTCGGCGGCGGCCTGATCGGACTCCTGGTCCTGAACTCCGCGCTCAGCGAAGGGTCGTTCCAGCTCGACGACCTCCAGCGGGACACCAAGAGCCTCACCGACGAGGAGCAGGCGCTCCAGCGGGACGTGGACGCCTACTCCGCCCCCGACGCCCTTCAGCGCCGCGCCCGCGAGCTGGGCATGGTGCCCGGCGGCGACCCGGCCTTCCTCAACCCCGACGGCAGCGTCCGCGGTGTGCCCAGCGCCGCCGCCGAGCAGTCGTCCGTGTCCGTCCCCGTGGTCCGCCCGCCCGACGTGCTCCTCCCCTCACCGTCTCCGACGCCCACCGAGAGCCAGGCACCCGCCGGGCCCCCGACGCCCGCCGAGACCCCGGCACCCACCGCGCCCGCCGTGCCCACCGCGGCGCCCGAACCGGTCGCCGAGACGGTCACCGAGCCGTCCACCCAGCCCGCGCAGCCCGCTACGAATCCCGGCAGGTGACGGAAGTGTCCGACAGGGAACCCCCGCGCCGCCGGGTGCCCTCGCCCGCCAGGCCCGTACGGCCCGGCAGCCAGCGGCGGCCGGGACCGGGCGCACGCCCCGCCCGCCGTCCGGCTCCCTCGCGAGGCCAGGGCCAGGGCCCGCGTGCCATCCGCCTCGGCAGCCCCCGCCCGCGGCTGCGCCTGGTCAGCCTCGCCCTGGCCCTCGTACTGATCGCCTTCGTCGTCCGGCTCCTCCAGGTGCAGGCCGTCGACGCGAGCGAGTACACCGCCAAGGCCGAGAAGAACCGGTACCTCAGCCGCACCCTGGCCGCCGAGCGCGGCGGGATCACGGACCGCAACGGCGTCGACCTCGCGATCAGCGTGGACGCCAACGACATCACCGCCGACCCCACCCTGTTCACGCGGAAGGCGACGAAGATCGGCGACGCCCCCGAGCAGGCCGCCGCCCTGCTCGGCCCGATCCTCGACAAGGACCCCGACGAACTCGCCGCGAAGCTCCGCACCAAGAACACCCGGTACGTCGTGCTCGCCCGGCGCCAGACCCCCCAGGTCTGGACGCAGATCAAGGACCTGAAGAGCACGCTCGCCGACAAGGCGGGCGAGGACGGGTCGGAGGTGAACGTCCTGGCGGGCGTCCTCCAGGAGCCCAGCAGCAAGCGGGTCTATCCGAACGGCGAGCTCGGCGCCGGGATACTGGGCTGGGTCAACGCCGACGGCAAGGGCGGCGGCGGCATCGAGCAGCAGCTGAACAAGGAGCTGTCGGGCAAGGACGGCGAGATCCGCTACGCCCAGTCCGGCGGCCGGCAGGTGCCGACCGCGGGCTCCACCGAGAAGCCCGCCGTGGCCGGTTCCGAGGTCGAGCTGACCATCGACCGCGACATCCAGTGGGCCGCCCAGAACGCCATCGCCGAACAGGTGAAGGAGTCCGAGGCGGACCGCGGGTACGTCATAGTGCAGGACAACAAGACCGGCGAGATCCTCGCGATGGCCAACTCGCCCGGCTTCGACCCCAACGACCTCTCCAAGGCCGACGGGAACGCCCTGCACAACTGGGGCCTCGAAGACGCCTACGAGCCCGGCTCGACCGCCAAGGTCATGTCGATGGCCGCCGTCCTGGAGGAGGACGCCGCCACGCCCGCCACGCACGTGACCGTGCCGAACCGGCTGCACCGCGGCGACCGGCTCTTCCGCGACGACATCGACCACCCGACCTGGTACCTGACGCTCAACGGCGTCCTCGCCAAGTCCAGCAACATCGGCACCATCCTGGCCACCGGCCAGCTGGGCAAGACGCAGCAGGAGGCCAACCAGGTCCTCTACTCGTATCTGCGCAAGTTCGGCATCGGCGACTACACGGGTCTCGGCTTCCCCGGCGAGACGAGGGGCATCCTCGCGCCCGCCGGCCAGTGGTCGACCTCCCAGCAGTACACGATTCCTTTCGGCCAGGGTGTGTCGATCAACGCGATGCAGGCGGCCTCCGTCTACTCGACGATCGCCAACGGCGGCGTCCGGATCGAACCGACCCTGGTCCGCGGCACGAAGGGTCCCGACGGACGCTTCACCCCGGCCGCCAAGCCCAAGGAGACACGGGTCGTCAGCGAGAAGACGGCGAAGACCCTGGCGCAGATGCTGGAGTCCGTCGTGGACGACCGGGAGGGTACGGGCACCAAAGCGCGTATCCCCGGCTACCGCGTCGCGGGCAAGACCGGCACGGCCAACCGTGTGGATCCGGCCACCGGCCGCTACCACGGCTATACCTCTTCCTTCGCCGGATTCGCGCCCGCGGACAACCCCCGGGTGACCGTCTACTGCGCCATCCAGAACGCCACCAAGGGGAGCTACTTCGGCGGTCAGATCTGTGGGCCCGTCTACAAGGAGGTCCTGGAGTTCGCCCTGAAGACCCTCCAGGTGCCGCCCACCGGGGCCCAGGCCGCCAGACTTCCCGTCACTTTCACGCCCTGAACAGTCCTGACCAGCCCCGACCAGTCCCGCGCCAGCTCCGACCAGTCCCGCACCAGCCCGGGCCGGGCCCTCATCGGCACCGACCGGAACGCCATGCTCCAGCACCCCGGATCACCGACCAGGAACAGCTCGTGACAACGATCACTCCCGACCCCGGGAACCGCGGCACGCCGCACACCCCGCCACGCCCCTCGCTTCGCTCCGGCGGGGGTGTGCCCGGTACGCTCACCGCCGTGCCACACGCTGATCAGTCCCAAACCACCCAGAAGGGCGTTCCTGTGACATATCCGGGGCCGCCGCGACCGGTTCAGAACTCCGCCACACCCCTCGCGGAGCTGGTGGCGGTAGTCGCCGATCAGATGGCGGCTCCGGCGCCGCAGGGCGCGCAGGGCGCCGTCGAGGTCACGGGCATCACCCATGACTCCCGGGCCGTGCGCCCCGGCGACCTCTACGCCGCGCTGCCCGGCGCCCGGATGCACGGCGCCGACTTCGTGACGCAGGCGGCCGGCCTCGGCGCCGCCGCCGTGCTGACCGACCCGACGGGCGCCGAGCGCGCGACGGCCACCGGTCTGCCGGTCCTCGTCGTCGACGACCCGCGCCGGACGATGGGTGAGCTGGCCGCCTCGATCTACGGCCACCCGGGTCCCGACCTGCTCCAGATCGGCATCACCGGTACGTCCGGCAAGACCACCACGGCGTACCTCGTCGAGGGTGGTCTGAAGACGGTCCGCAGCACCGGGCTCATCGGCACCGTGGAGATGCGCATCGGCGACGAGCGCATCAAGTCGGAGCGCACGACGCCCGAAGCGACCGATCTCCAGGCGCTGTTCGCGGTCATGCGCGAGCGCGGCGTCGACGCGGTCGCCATGGAGGTCTCCAGCCACGCGCTGGTCCTCGGCCGGGTCGACGGCTGCATCTTCGACATCGCGGTCTTCACCAACCTCAGCCCGGAACACATGGAGTTCCACTCCGACATGGAGGACTACTTCCGGGCCAAGGCACAGCTGTTCACGCCGGAACGCAGCAGGCTCGGCGTGGTCAACCTCGACGACGAGTACGGACGCAGGCTCGCCAAGGAGGCCACGGTGCCCGTGGTGACGTTCTCCGCGGAGGGCCACCCGGACGCCGACTGGCGGGCCGAGGAGGTCCAGGTCCGCCCGATGGACTCGGTCTTCGTGGCGGTCGGCCCCAAGGGCGAGCGCATCATCGCCAAGTCGCCGCTCGCGGGCCCCTTCAACGTCGCAAACACCCTCGCCGCGATCGTCTCCCTCGCCGTCGCCGGGCTCGACCCGCAGACGGCCGCGGACGGCATCGCCGCCGTACCGGGCGTGCCGGGCCGGCTGGAGCGCGTGGACGCCGGACAGCCGTACCTCGCGGTCGTCGACTACGCGCACAAGACCGACGCCGTGGAGTCCGTGCTGCGGGCCCTGCGCAAGGTCACCGAGGGCCGACTGCACATCGTCCTCGGCTGTGGCGGGGACCGGGACAAGACCAAGCGGATGCCCATGGGCGCCGCCGCGGCCCGGCTCGCCGACACCGCCGTACTGACATCGGACAACCCCCGCTCCGAGGACCCCCTCGCGATCCTCGCCACGATGCTCGCGGGTGCCGCCGAGGTACCGGCGTACGAGCGCGGAGAGGTCCAGGTCTTCGAGGACCGGGCCGCCGCGATCGCCGCGGCCGTCGCCCGCGCACAGCCGGGCGACACGGTGCTGGTCGCGGGCAAGGGTCATGAGCAGGGCCAGGACATCGCCGGAGTGGTCCGTCCCTTCGACGACCGCCAGGTGCTTCGCGAAGCTATCCAGAAGACCCAGGGATGAACTTGTGATCGCCCTCTCTCTCGCCGAGATCGCCTCAGTCGTCGGCGGGCAGACACACGACATACCGGATCCGTCGGTCCAGGTCACCGGACGGGTCGTCAGGGACTCCCGTGAGGTGGAGCCAGGCAGCCTCTTCGTCGCCTTCGTGGGCGAGCGCGTGGACGGTCACGACTTCGCGGCGAGCGTCGTGGAGGCGGGCGCGGCGGCCGTGCTGGCGTCACGGCCCGTCGGCGTGCCCGCGATCGTCGTGGACGACGTCCAGACGGCCCTGGGCGCCCTCGCACGCCACGTCGTCGAACGGCTCGGCGCGACCCTCGTGGCCCTCACCGGCTCCGCGGGCAAGACCAGCACCAAGGACCTCATCGCCCAGGTGCTCCAGCGCAAGGCGCCGACGGTCTACACACCGGGCTCGCTCAACAACGAGATCGGGCTGCCGCTCACCGCCCTCAGCGCCACCGAGGAGACCCGGTTCCTGGTCCTGGAGATGGGGGCCCGCGGCATCGGCCACATCCGGTACCTGACGGATCTGACGCCCCCTAAGGTCGGCCTCGTCCTGAACGTCGGCACCGCCCACATCGGCGAGTTCGGCGGACGTGAACAAATCGCCCAGGCCAAGGGCGAGTTGGTGGAGGGCCTGCCCTCGGCGGAGGCGGGCGGCGTCGCGATCCTGAACGCCGACGATCCCCTCGTACGAGCCATGGCCTCGCGGACGAAAGCACGCGTGATCCTCTTCGGAGAGTCCGGCGAAGCGGACGTACGGGCCGAGAACGTGACGCTCATGGAGAGCGGACAGCCCGCGTTCAGGCTTCACACACCCTCCGGGTGCAGCGACGTGACCATGCGCCTGTACGGTGAGCACCACGTGTCGAACGCGCTCGCCGCGGCCGCCGTCGCCCATGAGCTGGGCATGTCCGCAGACGAGATCGCCACCGCGCTCTCCGAGGCGGGCTCCCTCTCCCGCTGGCGGATGGAGGTCACCGAGCGCCCGGACGGCGTGACGGTCGTCAACGACGCCTACAACGCGAACCCCGAGTCCATGCGAGCCGCCCTGCGCGCGCTCGCGGCCATGGGCAAGGGGCGGCGGACCTGGGCGGTGCTCGGTCAGATGGCCGAGCTCGGGGACGAGGCGCTCGCCGAGCACGACGCGGTCGGACGGCTAGCCGTCCGGCTCAATGTCGGCAAGCTCGTCGCGGTCGGGGGCAGGGAAGCGTCCTGGCTGCAACTGGGCGCATATAACGAGGGTTCGTGGGGTGAGGAGTCGGTGCACGTGTCCGACACACAGGCGGCGATCGACCTGTTGCGCAGTCAACTGCGCCCGGGAGACGTCGTACTCGTGAAGGCGTCCCGGTCGGTCGGCCTGGAGCGGGTCGCAGAGGCGCTGGTCGAGGGCACCGAGGGTGAGGTTGCCGTCCGATGAATCAGATCCTCTTCGCGGGAGTCATCGGCCTCTTCCTGACTCTCGTGGGCACTCCCATGCTGATCAAGCTGCTGGCCCGCAAGGGCTACGGCCAGTACATCCGCGACGACGGCCCGCGCGAGCACCACGCCAAGCGCGGTACGCCGACGATGGGTGGCATCGCCTTCATCCTGGCCACGCTCCTGGCGTACTTCCTCAGCAAGGTGATCACCGGCCAGCCGCCGAGGTTCTCCGGAGTGCTGGTGCTCGGCCTGATGACGGGCATGGGCCTGGTCGGCTTCCTCGACGACTACATCAAGATCGTCAAGCGCCGGTCGCTCGGTCTGCGGGCCAAGGCCAAGATGGCCGGCCAGCTGATCGTCGGTGTCTCCTTCGCGGTGCTCTCGCTGCAGTTCCCGGACAACCTCAACAACACCCCGGCCTCCACGAAGCTCTCCTTCGTGCAGGACTTCGGCTGGTCCATCGGCCCGGTGCTGTTCGTGGTCTGGGCGCTGTTCATGATTCTCGCGATGTCGAACGGCGTGAACCTCACGGACGGCCTGGACGGCCTCGCCACCGGCGCCTCCGTGATGGTCTTCGGCGCGTACACCTTCATCGGTGTCTGGCAGTTCCAGGAGTCATGCGCCAACGCGCAGACCCTCACCAACCCGGCCGCCTGCTACGAGGTACGAGATCCGCTCGACCTCGCCGTCGTCGCCGCGGCCCTGATGGGCGCCTGCTTCGGCTTTCTGTGGTGGAACACCTCGCCCGCCAAGATCTTCATGGGTGACACCGGTTCGCTGGCCCTCGGCGGCGCGCTCGCCGGTCTCGCGATCTGCTCCCGCACCGAGCTCCTTGTCGCGCTGCTCGGCGGCCTCTTCGTCCTGATCACCATGTCGGTCGTCATCCAGGTCGGCTCGTTCCGCCTCACCGGCAAGCGCGTCTTCCGAATGGCGCCACTCCAGCACCACTTCGAACTCAAGGGGTGGTCCGAGGTCCTTGTGGTGGTCCGCTTCTGGATCATCCAGGGCATGTGCGTGATCGTCGGACTCGGCCTCTTCTACGCCGGATGGGCAGCCCAGAAGTGACGACCGCCCTCGACTGGCAGAGCATGAACATCACCGTCGCCGGTCTCGGCGTGAGCGGCATCAGCGCCGCCCGCGCCCTGGCCGGCCTCGGCGCGTCGGTCACGGTCGTCGACGGGGGCTCCTCGGAGGCCCACCTGGAGCGGGCCGCCTCCCTTGAGGGGGAAGGGATTTCGGTACGTCTCGCGGACGCCGAGACGCTTCCCGAAGGCACCGACCTGGTGGTCACCTCGCCGGGCTGGAAGCCGGGCAGCCCCCTCTTCCAGGCAGCCGCCGAGGCGGGCGTGGACGTCGTCGGCGACGTGGAGATCGCCTGGCGCCTGCGCGGCCCCGACGCCGCCCCCTGGCTGGCCATCACGGGCACCAACGGCAAGACCACCACGACCCAGATGCTCGCCTCGATCCTGGCCGCCGCGGGCCTTCGTACGGCCGCCGTGGGCAACATCGGCACCCCGATCGTCGACGTGGTCCAGGAAGGCGACGACGCCTACGACGTACTGGCCGTCGAGCTGTCCAGCTACCAGCTCCACTGGGCGCCCTCGCTGCGCGCCCACTCCGCCGCCGTCCTGAACCTCGCCCCGGACCACCTCGACTGGCACGGCTCCATGGAGGCGTACGCCGCCGACAAGGGGCGTATCTACGAGGGCAATCGGGTCGCCTGCGTCTACAACATGGCCGACAAGGTCACCGAGGACCTGGTGCGCGGGGCGGACGTCGAGGAGGGCTGCCGGGCGGTCGGCTTCACGCTCGGCACCCCGGGCCCGTCCCAACTCGGCGTCGTGGAGGGCATCCTGGTCGACCGCGCCTTCGTCGAGGACCGGCACAAGCAGGCCCAGGAACTCGCCGAGATCGCGGACGTCAACCCGCCGGCCCCGCACAACATCGCCAACGCCCTTGCGGCGGCGGCCCTGGCCCGCGCCTTCGGAGTGCCCGCCGCGGCCGTACGGGACGGTCTGCGGGCCTTCAGGCCCGACGCCCACCGCATCCAGCACGTGGCCGACGTGGACCGGGTCGCCTACATCGACGACTCCAAGGCCACCAACACGCATGCGGCGGAAGCCTCTTTGGCGGCGTACGAGTCGATCGTGTGGATCGCCGGCGGGCTCGCCAAGGGTGCGACCTTCGACGAGCTGGTCGCCAAGTCGGCAAAGCGACTGCGGGGCGTCGTCCTGTTCGGCGCCGACCGGGCCCTCATCCGTGAAGCGCTCGCGCGACACGCGCCGGAAGTACCCGTGGTCGACCTCGACCGGACCGACACTGGGGCGATGCTCGCGGCCGTACGTGAGGCCGCACGGCTCTCCGATCCGGGAGACACTGTCCTGCTGGCGCCGGCCTGTGCGTCCATGGACATGTTCGCCAACTACAACAAGCGCGGCGACGCTTTCGCGGAGGCGGTTCGCGAACTCGGCGCCGTCGACGGCTGACCCGGGTCCGCCTCGCCCGGCGGCGCCGGGTACACCTGGGAGGGACGCGTGACACGGATCCGGCTGGGGCTTCGTCGGTGGCTTTCCGCCGGTGGCACGGCACTGCGCCGTCCCGTCCCGCCCCCAGGGCCCGAACGGTCCGGGATTCCCGGCGGGGTGCCCTCCCACGGCATGGCAGGTGCCGCCCATGTCCAGTAGCCGTACCGGGCGTCCTCCCGTCCAGCGGGCCCCCCGCCGGCCCGCCGGGCCCCGCCCCCCTCGCGACAACCCCGTAGGACGCCTCTACACGCGCGTACGCCGTGCCTGGGACCGTCCGCTGACCGCCTACTACCTGATCCTCGGCGGCAGCCTCCTGATCACCGTGCTCGGTCTGGTGATGGTGTACTCCGCCTCGCAGATCACCGCGCTCCAGCTGTCGCTGCCCGGGTCGTACTTCTTCCGCAAGCAGTTCCTCGCCGCCGTGCTCGGCGGTCTGCTGCTGCTCGCCGCCTCGCGAATGCCGTCCAAGCTGCACCGGGCGCTGGCCTATCCGATGCTGCTCGGCTCGGTCTTCCTGATGATCCTCGTCCAGGTGCCGGGGATAGGAGTCGCGGTCAACGGCAACCAGAACTGGATCTCGGTCGGCGGCCCCTTCCAGCTCCAGCCCAGCGAGTTCGGCAAGCTCGCCCTCGTCCTGTGGGGCGCCGACCTGCTCGCCCGCAAACAGGACAAGCGGCTGCTGGCGCAGTGGAAGCACATGCTGGTGCCGCTCGTTCCGGTGGCCTTCATGCTGCTCGGGCTGATCATGCTCGGCGGCGACATGGGCACGGCGATCATCCTCACCGCGATCCTGTTCGGGCTGCTGTGGCTCGCGGGGGCGCCCACGCGGCTCTTCGGGGGCGTGCTCGCCGTCGCCCTGACCATCGGCTTCATCCTGATCAAGACCAGCCCGAACCGCATGGCCCGCCTCTCCTGCCTGGGAGCCACCGAACCCCAGTCGGGCCCCGTCGACTGCTGGCAGGCCGTGCACGGCATCTACGCCCTCGCCTCCGGCGGGCTGTTCGGCTCCGGCCTCGGCGCCAGTGTGGAGAAATGGGGGCAACTGCCCGAAGCCCACACCGACTTCATCTTCGCCATCACCGGTGAGGAACTGGGCCTGGCGGGGACGCTGTCGGTCCTCGCCCTCTTCGCGGCTCTAGGCTATGCGGGTATCCGCGTGGCCGGACGCACGGAGGACCCCTTCGTGAGGTATGCCGCGGGAGGCGTGACCACGTGGATCACGGCCCAGGCCGTGATCAACATCGGTGCGGTGCTCGGCCTGCTGCCGATCGCCGGCGTCCCTCTCCCGCTGTTCTCCTACGGGGGATCCGCCCTGCTTCCGACCATGTTCGCCATCGGGCTCCTCATCGCTTTCGCGCGTGAGGATCCCGCTGCGCGGGCGGCGCTTGCGATGCGGCAACCCCGCTTTGGCAGAAAGCGGGCTGCGGTGAGAGGCTCCGCAGGGGCCGCGGGGCCTCGGAGATGGAACACGATGCGACGGCGCGCCGCGGCGCGTTCGTCCGGAGAGCGGTGAATTTCGGTGCATGTCGTACTCGCCGGTGGGGGGACCGCCGGCCACATCGAGCCCGCGCTCGCCCTCGCGGACGCCCTGCGCAGGCAGGACCCGACCGTGGGTATCACGGCCCTGGGCACGGAGCGCGGACTCGAGACCCGACTCGTACCAGAGCGAGGCTACGAACTCGCGTTGATCCCCGCGGTACCGCTGCCGCGCAAGCCCACCCCCGAGCTGATCACCGTCCCCGGACGGCTGCGTGGCACGATCAAGGCGGCCGAGCAGATCCTTGAGCGCACGAAGGCCGACGCGGTCGTCGGCTTCGGCGGCTATGTCGCCCTGCCCGCCTACCTCGCGGCCAAGCGCCTCGGCGTGCCGATCGTCATCCACGAGGCCAACGCCCGCCCCGGCCTCGCCAACAAGATCGGTTCGCGGTACGCCGCCCGGGTCGCCGTCTCCACACCGGACAGCAAGCTGCGCGACGCCCGTTACATCGGCATCCCGCTGCGCCGCTCGATCGCCACGCTCGACCGGGCCGCCGTACGCCCGCAGGCGCGCGCCGCGTTCGGGCTCGACCCCTCCTTGCCGACCCTGCTGGTCTCCGGCGGCTCGCAGGGTGCCCGCCGCCTCAACGAGGTGGTCCAGCAGGCAGCCCCGTACCTCCAGCAGGCCGGTATCCAGATCCTGCACGCGGTCGGCCCGAAGAACGAACTGCCGCAGGTCCACCAGATGCCGGGGATGCCCCCGTACATCCCGGTACCGTACGTGGACCGGATGGACCTCGCGTACGCCGCGGCCGACATGATGCTCTGCCGCGCGGGCGCGATGACCGTCGCCGAACTCTCCGCCGTCGGGCTCCCCGCCGTCTACGTCCCGCTGCCCATCGGCAACGGCGAACAGCGGCTCAACGCCCAGCCGGTGGTCAAGGCCGGCGGCGGACTGCTGATCGACGACGCGGAACTGACACCGCAGTGGGTGCAGAGCAACGTCCTGCCCGTGCTCGCCGATCCGCACCGGCTGTTCGAGATGTCCCGCGCCGCCTCCGAGTTCGGCCGCCGGGACGCCGACGACCTGCTTGTCGGGATGGTGTACGAGGCGATCGCGTCACGCCGTTAGCGCGTGGCAGAAGGCAGGGGAGCGTGGCCGGACCGACCACCGCCGAACGCGGCGAACGGCAAGCCCGACAGGATCCGGGCTCCGGCCCGCCCCGGCCACCTCTTCTGAAGAGGCTCCCGAAGCCTCGTAAGCTCATCATTCCGGTCGTCTGCCTCGCGCTGCTCGCCGCGGGATGCCTCTGGGTGCTCTACGGCTCGCAGTGGCTGCGCGTGGAGCGCGTATCGGCTTCCGGGACACGGGTTCTGACTCCCGATCAAGTCGTCGAGGCGGCCGACGTTCCGGTCGGATCGCCGTTGATTTCAGTCGACACCGATGTGATTGAGGCAAGACTCCGCCGGAAATTGCCCCGAATTGACTCGGTTGACGTCGTCCGTTCCTGGCCCCATGGAATCGGGCTGAAAGTGATCGAACGCACTCCGGTTCTCATTGCCGAAAAGGGCGGAAAGTTCATCGAAGTGGACGCCAAGGGCGTGCGTTATGCCACGGTTTCGCGCGCCCCGAAGGGTGTTCCCGCGCTGGAATTGACGGTGCCCCGGTCCGCGGGCCTGCGCCGCTTCGGGACCGACCGGCTGATGCGCGAGGCGGTGCGCGTCGCGGGTTCCCTTCCGGCCGCGGTCGCGCGTGACACCCAGGTCGTCAAGGTCCGTTCGTACGACTCCATCTCGCTGGAGTTGAGCGGCAACCGGACCGTGTTGTGGGGAAGTGGCGAGAAGAGTGGCGTCAAGGCCCGTACGCTCGGCGCTCTCATGAAAGCCGCTCCAGAGGCCCGGCACTTCGATGTCAGCGTTCCCACTGCCCCTGCGTCATCGGGGAGTTGACGCTCATCCGTGCAGGCCAGCACCCTGGTTGGGCAGCGCTACGGCTGATCACATAGGGTGAAAAGAAAAACGGGAGGTTCGGCGTGTTCGTTGAACGTGCGCCACTTGTCGACTTAGTGTCCTGTTCGGAAGAGTCCAAGGAACAGACACACTGGTAACCCTAAACTTCAGCGTTAGGGTTCGGGTCGGCGTTCGGACCGTCCCATTCGGCATCAGTCGTCGGATCGCGAACGTGCGAGGCGGCGACACGTAACTCGAGGCGAGAGGCCTTCGACGTGGCAGCACCGCAGAACTACCTCGCAGTCATCAAAGTCATCGGTGTCGGCGGCGGTGGTGTCAATGCCATCAACCGGATGATCGAGGTCGGTCTCAAGGGTGTCGAGTTCATCGCCATCAACACCGACGCCCAGGCGCTGTTGATGAGCGACGCCGACGTCAAGCTCGACGTCGGCCGCGAACTCACCCGCGGACTCGGCGCCGGAGCCAACCCGGCCGTCGGCCGCAAGGCGGCGGAGGACCACCGCGAGGAGATCGAGGAGGTCCTCAAGGGGGCCGACATGGTCTTCGTGACAGCCGGCGAGGGCGGCGGCACCGGCACCGGCGGCGCACCCGTCGTGGCCAACATCGCCCGCTCGCTGGGCGCCCTCACCATCGGCGTGGTCACGCGTCCGTTCACCTTCGAGGGACGGCGCCGCGCCAACCAGGCCGAGGACGGCATCGCGGAACTCCGCGAAGAGGTCGACACCCTCATCGTCATCCCCAACGACCGGCTGCTGTCCATCTCGGACCGCCAGGTCTCGGTCCTCGACGCCTTCAAGTCGGCGGACCAGGTCCTGCTCTCCGGTGTTCAGGGCATCACCGACCTCATCACCACGCCCGGTCTGATCAACCTCGACTTCGCCGACGTCAAGTCCGTGATGTCCGAGGCTGGTTCGGCGCTCATGGGCATCGGCTCGGCCCGCGGCGACGACCGCGCGGTGGCCGCGGCCGAGATGGCGATCTCCTCGCCGCTCCTGGAGGCGTCCATCGACGGCGCCCGAGGCGTGCTGCTCTCCATCTCCGGCGGCTCCGACCTCGGCCTGTTCGAGATCAACGAGGCCGCCCAGCTGGTGAGCGAGGCCGCGCACCCCGAGGCCAACATCATCTTCGGCGCGGTCATCGACGACGCGCTCGGCGACGAGGTCCGGGTCACCGTCATCGCGGCCGGCTTCGACGGCGGACAGCCTCCGTCGAAGCGGGACACCGTCCTCGGCTCGTCCTCCGCCAAGCGCGACGAGCCCACCCCGGCCCGGTCGGGCGACAGCCGCCCGTCCTTCGGCTCGCTGGGCAGCGTCACGCCGAAGGAGGCCCCGGAGCCCACTCCGGAGCCGGTGAGCAACGAACTGCCGTCGGTCTCCCCGCCGGTCCCGCCGTCGCGCACGTACTCGGACAGCGCGGCCGAAGAGCTGGACGTGCCGGACTTCCTCAAGTGATAGGACAGCGCTCCGTAGTGGGCACTGCGAGCGGCGCGCACTTCGCCTTCACCGACCGGTGGGGCGGGGTGAGCGCCGTTCCGTACGAGGAGCTCAATCTCGGCGGTGCGGTCGGCGACGACCCCGATTCCGTACGCGCCAACCGGGAGCTGGCCGCCAAGTCGCTCGGCCTCGACCCGGACCTGGTCGTCTGGATGAACCAGGTGCACGGGCCCGACGTCGCTGTCGTCGACGAGCCGTGGGGAGATCGTCCGGTGCCGAAGGTGGACGCAGTGGTCACCAGGCGCCGGGGCCTCGCGCTCGCGGTGCTCACCGCGGACTGCACGCCCGTACTGCTCGCCGACCCCGTCGCCGGTGTCGTGGCCGGTGCCCACGCGGGACGGCCCGGCATGATCGCCGGCGTCGTGCCCGCCGCGGTCGCGGCCATGGTCGAACTCGGCGCCGAGCCCGCCCGGATCGTCGCCCGCACCGGCCCCGCCGTCTGTGGCCGCTGCTACGAAGTACCGGACACGATGCGCGCCGAGGTCGCCGCCGTCGAGCCCGCGGCGTACGCCGAGACGAGTTGGGGCACGCCGGCGGTCGACGTGACCGCGGGGGTGCATGCGCAACTGGAGCGGCTCGGGGTGCGCGACCGGGAGCAGTCGCCGGTGTGCACGCTGGAGTCCGATGATCACTTCTCGTACCGCCGGGACCGCACCACGGGGCGGCTCGCGGGCTATGTGTGGCTGGACTGATGGGGCATGACGGACCGTAAGGCTCAACTCGCCGGAAACCTGGCGAAAGTGGAAGAGCGCATCGCGGCGGCGTGTGTGGCCGCCGGGCGCAAGCGCGAAGAAGTGACCCTGATCGTGGTCACCAAGACCTATCCGGCCGACGATGTGCGGATCCTGTCGGAACTCGGTGTGCGCCACGTCGCCGAGAACCGCGACCAGGACGCGGCACCCAAGGCCGCGGCCTGCGCCGATCTGCTCCTCTCCTGGCACTTCGTCGGTCAGTTGCAGACCAACAAGGTGCGTTCCGTGGTCGGTTACGCGGATGTCGTGCAGTCCGTGGACCGGGCCCGGCTCGTCACCGCCCTGTCGAAGGAGGCGGTGCGGCGGGAGCGCGAGCTGGGCTGCCTCATCCAGGTCGCACTCGACGCCGAGGAGACTGGACGGGGGGAGCGTGGTGGTGTAGGGACCGGTGGTATCGAGGAGTTGGCCGGTCTCGTGGCCGGGGCTCCGGGGCTCAGGCTCGACGGGCTGATGACCGTCGCCCCGCTCACCGGACCGTACGCGGGGCGTGAACTGGCGGCGTTCGAGCGGCTGATGGATTTGTCGACTGACCTGCGCAGCGCCCATCCGGCTGCGAACATGGTCTCGGCAGGGATGAGTGCGGACCTCGAACAGGCCGTGGCGGCCGGAGCGACACATGTGCGCGTCGGTACTGCGGTACTCGGAGTCCGCCCCAGGCTCGGGTAACGTCGCCAAGAAGTCGGACCACAGCAGAAAATATGGTCATTACCACCATAGGTGGGCATAACGACCTCGTGGATCGCGGGCACTTGGCAATAGTCAGCCGATCCACCACAGAGCGGAGGACTCAGAGCATGGCCGGCGCGATGCGCAAGATGGCGGTCTACCTCGGCCTCGTGGAGGACGATGGGTACGACGGCAGGGGCTTCGACCCCGACGACGACTTCGAGCCCGAGCTTGACCCGGAGCCCGAGCGGGACCGTCGACGGCATGAGCCGTCGCATCAATCACACCAGCCGCATCAGTCCCAACGGGACGAATCGGTACGAGTGGTGCAACCACCCGTACAGCGCGATCCCGTGTCACATTCCGCTTCGCTCACCGCGGAATCAGGGCGTCCGGCGCGTATCGCCCCCGTGGCGTCCATCACACAAGAACGTCAAAGCCTGGAGAAGAACGCACCGGTGATCATGCCCAAGGTCGTGTCGGAACGAGAGCCGTACAGGATCACCACACTGCACCCCCGGACCTACAACGAGGCCCGTACCATCGGGGAACACTTCCGTGAGGGCACCCCGGTGATCATGAATCTGACTGAGATGGATGACACAGACGCGAAGCGACTTGTCGACTTTGCGGCCGGTTTGGTGTTTGGTCTCCACGGGAGCATCGAGCGGGTGACGCAGAAGGTGTTCCTGTTGTCGCCTGCTAACGTCGATGTCACGGCGGAGGACAAGGCTCGCATCGCAGAGGGCGGGTTCTTCAACCAGAGCTGAGACGCAGGACCGGACAAGGCACGGAAACAGGGGAGAGGGAAGCACGGATCATGAGCGTGGTTGCGCAGGTTCTGTACGTCGCGCTGATGTGTTTCCTCATCGTGCTGATCTTCCGGCTGGTCATGGACTACGTCTTCCAGTTCGCCCGCTCATGGCAACCCGGCAAGGCGATGGTGGTCGTTCTGGAGGCCACCTACACTGTCACTGATCCACCGCTCAAGCTTCTGCGGCGGTTCATCCCGCCGCTGCGTCTCGGGGGCGTGGCGCTCGACCTGTCCTTCTTCGTACTGATGATCATCGTCTACATCCTGATCTCCGTTGTGAGCCGGCTGTGAACGATACGGTCTTGCCGAACGCCGACGATGCCGACGACTACGTTGAGGTGAAGAGATGCCGTTGACCCCCGAGGACGTGCGGAACAAGCAGTTCACGACCGTCCGCCTCCGAGAAGGCTATGACGAGGACGAGGTCGATGCCTTCCTCGATGAGGTCGAAGCCGAACTGACCCGCCTGCTCCGCGAGAACGAGGACCTGCGCGCCAAGCTGGCCGCCGCCACACGCGCCGCCGCGCAGAACCAGCAGCAGGGCATGCGCAAGCCGCCCGAACAGCAGGATCCCCAGCAACAACAGGGTCCGCCGCAGGGCATGCGCGGTCCCGGCGCTCCCGTGCCCGCCGGCATATCGGGTCCGCCGCAGCAGCAGATGGGCGGCCCCATGGGCGGCCCGCCCCAGCTGCCGAGCGGTGCGCCGCAGCTGCCCGCGGGCCCCAGCGCCCAGGGTGGCCAGCAGGGTCCCGGCCCGATGGGTCAGGGTCCGATGGGCCAGGGCCCCATGGGTCAGGGTCCCGGTCAGATGCAGCAGCAGATGCAGGGTCAGATGCAGCAGCAGATGCCCCAGCAGATGGGCGGCCCGATGGGCGGTCCCATGGGTGGCCCGATGGGCGGTCACGGTGGCCCGCAGATGGGTCAGCCCGGTCAGGGCCCCGGTGGCGACAGCGCCGCCCGTGTCCTCTCGCTGGCGCAGCAGACCGCCGACCAGGCGATCGCCGAGGCCCGTTCCGAGGCCAACAAGATCGTCGGCGAGGCCCGCAGCCGCGCCGAGGGTCTGGAGCGCGACGCCCGTGCCAAGGCCGACGCTCTCGAGCGGGACGCGCAGGAGAAGCACCGCGTGGCGATGGGCTCCCTGGAGTCCGCACGCGCCACGCTGGAGCGCAAGGTCGAGGACCTGCGTGGCTTCGAGCGCGAGTACCGCACGCGTCTGAAGTCCTACCTGGAGTCGCAGCTGCGTCAGCTGGAGACCCAGGCCGACGACTCGCTGGCTCCGCCGCGTGCTCCGGCCGCCGCGTCGCTTCCGTCGTCGCCGAGTCCGTCCATGGCTCCGGCCGGGGCGAGCGCGCCGTCCTACGGTGGCCAGCAGATGGGTGGCCCGGCTCCGGCCCCGCCGTCCTACGGTGGTCAGCAGCAGATGTCGCCGGCCATGACCCAGCCGATGGCGCCGGTCCGGCCGCAGGGCCCCTCGCCCATGCAGCAGGCGCCCTCGCCGATGCGTGGCTTCCTGATCGACGAGGACGACAACTGACGGCCTCCCGTACGCCTTAGGCGTCGGCAGCGTTCAGGGCGGAGCCCCGGATAACCATCCGGGGCTCCGCCCTTTTGCGTGGGCGTGTGCGGCCCCTTCGTCTCCGCGTGTGGCCGTGTGCGCGTTCGGAGGACGCGGGCATCTGTACGCGGGCACGCAACGCCGAAGGCCCGGTCCCGCCAAGATCTTTGGCGGGACCGGGCCTTCGAGGCTGTCGCTACGCCTTGCGGAGGCGGAACGTCAGCGACAGCGACTCGTCCGTGAACGGGGCGCCGTACGTGTCGTCCGTCTCACCCTGGCCGAAGTCCGTGGCGAGGACCTCGTCGGCGATCAGTGCGGAGTGCTCGGTGAGTGCCGCGATCACCTTCGGGTCCGTGGACGTCCAGCGCAGGGCGATCCGGTCGGCCACGTCCAGGCCGCTGTTCTTGCGGGCCTCCTGGATCAGGCGGATCGCGTCACGGGCCAGGCCCGCCTGACGCAGCTCCTCGGTGATCTCCAGGTCCAGGGCGACCGTCGCGCCGGAGTCCGAGGCGACGGACCAGCCCTCGCGCGGGGTCTCCGTGATGATCACCTCGTCCGGGGCGAGCGTGATGGTCTCGCCGTCGACCTCCACCGACGCCGTGCCCTCGCGCAGGGCCAGGGACAGCGCAGCCGCGTCGGCCTCGGCGACGGCCTTGGCCACCGCCTGTACGCCCTTGCCGAACCGCTTGCCCAGCGCGCGGAAGTTGGCCTTGGCGGTCGTGTCGACCAGCGAGCCGCCCACCTCGGAGAGGGAGGCCAGCGCGCTCACGTTCAGCTCCTCCGTGATCTGCGCGTGCAGCTCACGGTCGAGAGCCGAGAATCCGGTCGCCGCCACCAGCGCGCGGGACAGCGGCTGACGCGTCTTCACGCCCGACTCCGCGCGCGTGGCACGGCCCAGCTCCACGAGACGGCGTACGAGCACCATCTGCCTGGACAGCTCCGGGTCGATGACGGACAGGTCCGCCTCCGGCCAGGACGTCAGGTGTACGGACTCGGGGGCACCCGGCGTCACGGGCACCACCAGGTCCTGCCAGACCCGCTCGGTGATGAACGGGGTCAGCGGGGCCATCAGGCGCGTGACCGTCTCGACGACCTCGTGCAGGGTGCGCAGCGCCGCCTTGTCGCCCTGCCAGAAGCGGCGACGCGAGCGGCGTACGTACCAGTTGGACAGGTCGTCGACGAACGCCGAGAGGAGCTTTCCGGCGCGCTGGGTGTCGTACGCCTCCAGAGCCTGCGTCACCTGGTCGGTGAGCGCGTGGAGTTCGGACAGGAGCCAGCGGTCGAGGACGGGCCTCTCCGCGGGCGCCGGATCGGCCTCGCTGGGCGCCCAGTTGGACGTGCGGGCGTACAGGGCCTGGAAGGCGACCGTGTTCCAGTACGTGAGGAGCGTCTTGCGGACGACTTCCTGGATCGTGCCGTGGCCGACGCGGCGGGCCGCCCAGGGGGAGCCGCCGGCCGCCATGAACCAGCGGACCGCGTCGGCGCCGTGCTGATCCATCAGCGGGATCGGCTGCAGGATGTTGCCCAGGTGCTTGGACATCTTGCGGCCGTCCTCGGCGAGGATGTGGCCCAGGCACACCACGTTCTCGTACGACGACTTGTCGAAGACGAGCGTGCCGACCGCCATCAGCGTGTAGAACCAGCCGCGGGTCTGGTCGATGGCCTCCGAGATGAACTGCGCCGGGTAGCGGCTCTCGAAGAGTTCCTTGTTCTTGTACGGGTAGCCCCACTGCGCGAACGGCATCGAACCCGAGTCGTACCAGGCGTCGATGACCTCCGGCACGCGCGTGGCCGTCTTCTCGCACTGGGGGCACGCGAAGGTGACCTCGTCGATGAACGGGCGGTGCGGGTCGAGGTCCGACTGGTCCGTGCCCGTCAGCTCGGAGAGCTCGGCGCGGGAGCCGACGAGCGTGAGGTGGTCGTCCTCGCAGCGCCAGATCGGCAGCGGGGTGCCCCAGTAGCGGTTGCGGGACAGGGCCCAGTCGATGTTGTTGTTCAGCCAGTCGCCGTACCGGCCGGTCTTGACCGACTCCGGGTACCAGTTGGTCTTCTCGTTCTCCTGGAGGAGGCGGTCCTTGATGGCCGTGGTGCGGATGTACCAGGACGGCTGCGCGTAGTAGAGGAGCGCGGTGTGGCAGCGCCAGCAGTGCGGGTAGCTGTGCTCGTACGGGATGTGCTTGAAGAGCAGGCCGCGCTGCTGGAGGTCCTCGGTGAGCTTCTCGTCGGCCTTCTTGAAGAAGACGCCGCCGACCAGGGGGACGTCCTCCTCGAACGTGCCGTCCGGGCGGACCGGGTTCACCACGGGCAGGCCGTACTCGCGGCAGACCTTGAGGTCCTCCTCACCGAAGGCGGGGGACTGGTGAACCAGACCCGTGCCGTCCTCGGTCGTCACGTACTCCGCGTTCACCACGTAGTGGGCGGGCTCGTCCTTCGGGAACTCGACGAGCTCGAACGGACGTTGATACGTCCAGCGCTCCATCTCGGCGCCGGTGAAGGTCTGGCCGGTGGTCTCCCAGCCCTCGCCGAGTGCCTTCTCGACGAGCGGCTCGGCGACGACGAGCTTCTCGTCACCGGACGGGCCCTTCGTCGCGACGACGTAGGTGACCTCGGGGTGGGCGGCGACCGCGGTGTTGGACACCAGGGTCCACGGGGTCGTCGTCCACACCAGGAGCGCGGCCTCGCCCGCGAGCGGACCGGAGGTGAGCGGGAAACGGACGAACACCGAGGGGTCGACGACCGTCTCGTAGCCCTGCGCCAGCTCGTGGTCGGAGAGGCCCGTGCCGCAGCGCGGGCACCAGGGGGCGACGCGGTGGTCCTGGACCAGCAGGCCCTTGTTGAAGATCTCCTTGAGCGACCACCACACGGACTCGATGTACTCGGGGTCCATCGTGCGGTACGGGTCGTTCAGGTCGGTCCAGTAACCCATGCGGGTCGTGAGCTCTTCGAAGGCGTCGGTGTGGCGGGTCACGGACTCGCGGCACTTGGCGTTGAACTCGGCGATGCCGTACGCCTCGATGTCCTTCTTGCCGTTGAAGCCGAGCTCCTTCTCGACCGCCAGCTCCACGGGGAGGCCGTGGCAGTCCCAGCCGGCCTTGCGGGCCACGTGGTAGCCCCGCATGGTGCGGAAGCGCGGGAAGACGTCCTTGAAGACGCGCGCCTCGATGTGGTGGGCACCGGGCATGCCGTTGGCCGTGGGCGGGCCCTCGTAGAACACCCACTCCGGGCGGCCCTCGGACTGCTCCAGGGTCTTGGCGAAGATCTTCTGCTCGCGCCAGAAGTCGAGCACGGCGTGCTCGAGGGCGGACAGGTCGACCTGGGCGGGCACCTGGCGGTACTGCGGCTGTGTACTCGGCTGCGTATTCAACGAGCTTCCTCCGGCGGACTTTCTGCCTTCCGTCCGGAGGGACGAGAGCTGTGTTGTCACCTACGCCGTGTGCGGCGCGCTCCCGCGGTACCACCCTCCTTGGCTCTCCGGCGCTTCCTGCGCGCCGGTGAGCCCCCTCATTGGGGTCGCGATGCCGGGTCTACCGGCCGCTGCCTTTCGTGCCTCTCGGCTGCGGCTTTCTTCCGGCGGCTCCGGGGTGATCTTCACGTCGCGCCGGCCCCCGGGCTCGCACCGTCCCCGGGTCGCTCCTGGCTGCGTACGCCGCTACTCGTCCCCATCCACGCTTCTCGCTCCGCCCAGTGTACGGCGCCGGGCGGACAGCGGCCGACCGGTTTTCCCGGGCCGGTGGGCGAGGGGTGGCGGGGTGCCGGGAAGGCGTGCGGACTGACCCGAATGCCGAGGCGGCCGTGTTCGCATCCTGGGACGGCCGACTCGGCGGATTACCCGGCGGGGAGCTGGGCACAACGCTTGCAGGCTCGCCGCACGGTACGGGCGGGGCGGGCGAATCGGGCGGCGTGCCCCGTTGCCGCGGGACTCAAGTCGATTTATCGTCCCAGCACGATTCGCGAGCAAGATCACAATATGTGAAGGGGCCGCGGCCATGGTGGCGAAGAAGACCGCCGTACAGCAGTCGGCGTCCGGCAGATCCATGGGGGCGGACCGTTCCGCGAAGGGCGCGGCACAGCACGGCGAGGCCAAGAAGACGGTCGGCGGCACGAAGGCGGCCGGTAGGAAAACGGCCACCAAGAAAGCTGCCGCCAAGAAGTCGGCCACCACGAAAGTCGCTGTCAAGGAGTCGGCCACCAAGAAAGTGGCTGCTTCGAAGAGGGCCGGTGCGGGGGCGGCCGATTCGAAGAAGACGGTTGCGGCGGTGGCCTCCACGGAGGGGGCGGTCGCCGAAACGGCCGCTACGAAGAGGGTCGGTACCAAGAAGGCCTCCACCAAGAAGGCTGCCGCCAAGGCGGCTCCTGCGAAGAAGGCCGCCAGGAAGAGTGCCGCCGGCAAGGGGGCGGGTGAGGCGGGCGTCTCCGTCGCGGAGCCCCCGCAGAAGGCGGGCAGGAAGGGCACACGTACGGCCAAGAAAGCGGTCGCTGCAGCGGCCGAGGGTGCGGCGGAGGCCGCCAAGACGACGGGAGCCACGACGGTGGTTGCGAAGAAGACTTCTGGCACGGCCACGGCGGCGAAGAAGACCACCGCGGTCCCCAAGGCGCGGCTCGCCGCGGCGGAGCCCGGCGAACTCGCGGTACGCCCCGGTGAGGACCCCTGGACCCCCGAGGAGGTCGCGGAGGCACGCACGGGGCTGATGTCGGAGGCCCTGCGGCTGCGTGCCGAGATCACGCACTCCGAGGAGTCCCTGGCGGGCCTGATGCGCGACTCCGGGGACGGTGCGGGCGACGACCAGGCCGACACCGGCACCAAGAACATCACACGCGAGAGCGAGATGGCGCTCGCGGCCAACGCCAGGGAGATGCTGGAGCAGGACGAGCGCGCCCTCGAACGCCTGGACGCGGGCACGTACGGGCTCTGCGAGAGCTGTGGCAATCCCATCGGGAAGGCCCGTATGCAGGCCTTCCCGCGCGCCACCCTGTGCGTCGAGTGCAAGCAGAAGCAGGAGCGCCGTTACTGATCGGCCAATGATCCGATACTGATCGGCCCGGTGCGCCTCCTGAGCACATGGGCGCGGTGGGCCGTGCCGTACTCTCGTCCTCAGTCAGGCACCTAGGTTGAGGGACTCACGTGGCAGAGGCGGAGCGGATCATCGGTACGCCGGATATCCCGGAGGCGGCTGGCGCCGAGCCGGAGCAGACCGACCAGAGCGCGGCGGCGGGCGAGCGGTCCGATGCCCAGGGGGCGCAGGACCCGGCCGGGAGCCAGGGCTCCGACTCCGGTTCCGAGGCGGCGGCGGCCCCGGCCGAGCCCTCCAGGGGCAAGCGCCGGATCGCCGTGCTGTTCACGGTCGCCGTCCTCGCGTACGCGCTGGACCTGATCAGCAAGATGATCGTGGTCGCGAAGCTGGAGCACCACGAGCCGATCGAGATCATCGGGGACTGGCTGAGGTTCGAGGCGATCCGCAACGCGGGCGCGGCCTTCGGCATCGGCGAGGCCTTCACCGTCATCTTCACGGTGATCGCCGCGGCCGTGATCGTGGTGATCGCCCGGCTCGCCCGCAAGCTCTACAGCCTTCCCTGGGCGATCGCGCTCGGCCTGCTGCTCGGAGGTGCGCTCGGCAACCTCACCGACCGGATCTTCCGTGCGCCGGGCGTCTTCGAGGGTGCGGTCGTCGACTTCATCGCGCCCAAGCACTTCGCGGTCTTCAACCTCGCCGACTCCGCGATCGTCTGCGGCGGCATCCTGATCGTGCTGCTGTCCTTCCGCGGGCTCGACCCGGACGGCACCGTCCACAAGGACTGAGGGCCGCCAAGGGCCGAGGGTTGAGGGCCGAGGACTGAGGTTTGAGGGCGGCCCACGGGCTCGCCTGCGGGCACTGTTGTTCGGGCTCTGGTCAGGGGTGTCGGACCTGTCCGGCATACTCGACGGGTGAGCACCAGTCCCGAGATCCGTACCCTGCCCGTGCCCGACGGCCTGGAGGGCGAGCGTGTCGACGCCGCCATCTCCCGCATGTTCGGCTTCTCCCGCACGAAGGCCGCCGAGCTTGCCGCGGCGGGGAAGGTCACGGTCGACGGCTCGGTGGTCGGGAAGTCCGAGCGGGTGCACGGCGGCGCCTGGCTGGAGGTCGAGATGCCGCAGGCGCCCGCGCCCGTGCAGATCGTCGCCGAGCCCGTCGAGGGCATGGAGATCGTGCACGACGACGACGACGTGGTCGTGATCGTCAAGCCGGTCGGTGTCGCCGCGCATCCCAGCCCCGGCTGGTCGGGTCCGACCGTCATCGGCGGGCTCGCCGCCGCCGGGTACCGGATCTCGACCTCGGGCGCCGCGGAGCGCCAGGGCATCGTGCACCGCCTGGACGTGGGCACCTCGGGCCTGATGGTGGTCGCCAAGTCGGAGTACGCGTACACGTCGCTGAAGCGCCAGTTCAAGGAGCGCACGGTCGACAAGCGCTACCACGCGCTCGTCCAGGGCCACCCGGACCCGACCAGCGGCACCATCGACGCCCCCATCGGCCGGCACCCGAACCACGACTACAAGTGGGCGGTCACGGCCGAGGGCAAGCCCTCCGTGACGCACTACGACCTGATCGAGGCGTTCCGCGCGGCCTCGCTGCTCGACATCAAGCTGGAGACCGGCCGCACGCACCAGATCCGCGTCCACATGTCGGCCCACCGGCACCCCTGCGTCGGCGACCTGACGTACGGCGCGGACCCCACGCTCGCCAAGCGGCTCGGGCTCACCCGGCAGTGGCTGCAGGCCGTGAAGCTCGGCTTCGAGCACCCCGGGGACGGCCAGTGGGTCGAGTTCGAGAGCGGCTACGCGGAGGACCTGCAGAAGGCGCTGGACCGCGTCCGGGAGGAAAGCTACGCATGAGCCCGTCGTCCTACGTGGTGCGTGTGGCCGAGGACCCCGCCGACCGTGAGGCCTGCTTCGCGGTGCGCAAGGAGGTCTTCGTCGTCGAACAGGGAGTCCCTGAGGACATCGAGTACGACGCGTACGACGCCGATGCCCTGCATGTGGTCGCCGTGCGCGAGGACGGGCTGCCGTTCGGCGCGGGGCGGCTGCTGTACGGCGAGGTGGCAGCCGCCAAGACGGGCGGTGAGCCCGGTGTCGGGTCCCTGGGGCGGCTCGCCGTGCTCAAGGCCGCGCGTGGGCTCGGTGTCGGGGTCGCGCTCGTGCGGGGCATCGAGGACGCGGCACGCGCGCGGGGGCTGACGGCGGTGGATCTGCACGCGCAGACGCATGCGGTCGGGTTTTATGAGCGGCTGGGGTATGTGGCCTACGGGCCGGAGTTTCTCGATGCGGGGATCGCGCATCTGGCGATGCGGCGAGAGCTCTAGGGCGGCTGGGGTTCCGGTCGGCATTCTGGCTGCGGGCCGGTGAGGGCTGGTCGCGCCGTTCCCCGCGCCCCTAAAGGATTGCGCCGTTCCCCGCGCCCCTAGAAGATTGCGCCGTTCCCCGCGCCCCCAAAAGACTGCGCCGTTCCCCGCGCCCCTTGAGGGGGCGCGGCTGGGGTTCAGTGGCACGCTTGGGGTCTGGTTGTTTTTGATCTTCTAGACCCAGTCCGGAGTGCTGACCGTGGATCAGTTGGCCCTGTTGTTCGTGATGTTGCTCGGGGCTGTGCTGAGCGTCCCGTTGGGGGACCGGCTCGGGCTTCCGTCCCCGGTGCTGATGACGCTGCTCGGAATCGCGCTGGCCGTCCTCGATTTCGTACCGAACGTGGATATTCCGCCCGAGCTGATCCTGCCCGCGTTGCTGCCGCCGCTGCTGTATGCCGCCGTACGGCGTACCTCCTGGCGGCAGTTCACGGCCAACAAACGGCCGATCTTCCTGCTTGCCGTGGCGCTGGTGTTCGTCACCACCGCCGTGGTGGCCGTGGTCGCCCACGCGATCGTGCCCGGGCTGCCGATCGCCGCCGCCGTGGCGCTCGGTGCGCTGGTGGCGCCGCCCGACCCGGTCGCGGCGACCGCCGTCGCGGGCAAGCTGGGGCTGCCGCGCCGGCTGGTGTCGATTCTGGAGGGCGAGGGGCTGTTCAACGACGTGACGGCCATCGTGCTCTACCACGTCGCCATCGCCGCCGCGGTCAGCGGCACCTTCTCGCTGCCGAGTGCCGCGCTCGACTTCCTGCTCTCCGCAGTCGTCGCCGTGGCGATGGGTTTCGGGCTCGGATGGGGCACCAACCGGCTGATGGACTACCTCGGCGACCCGACGCTGCAGATCGGGCTGACCCTGATCGTGCCGTACGCCTCGTACGTGCTGGCCGAGGAGCTGCACGGGTCCGGGGTGCTGGCGGTGCTCACCACGGCGTTGTTCCTGGCGGAGTACGCGAACGACGCCGACGACGTGATGACGAGGCTGGCCGGGCACACGTTCTGGGACATCGTCGACACGTTGGTCACCGGGGTGGCGTTCGGGCTCATCGGGCTCGAACTGCACAACGCGATCAGGACGGCGTCCGGGCGGTGGGAGGAGATGCTCGGGTGGGCCGCCGCGATCGTGGGCGTCGTCGTGTTCGTACGGCTGGCGTATCTGCTGCCCGCGACCTGGCTGACGAAGCGGCTGCACGCGAAGCGGGACCACGACGAGGACATTCCGACGAGCTGGCGGGAGACCGTCGTCATGTGGTGGGCCGGGATGCGCGGAGTGGCCTCCGTCGCGCTCGCGCTGGCCATTCCGCTGGAGACGGACAGCGGGGCGCCGTTTCCCGACCGGGACGAGATGGTGTTCATCGCGTTCGGCGTGATCATGGCGACGCTCGTGGTGCAGGGGCTGAGTCTGCCGTGGCTGGTCCGGAAGCTGGACGTGCGGGCCGATACGGACCGGGAGCAGGAGTTCGAGAAGGCGTTGGCCCTGCGGGCGGCGAAGGCGGCGAAGCGGCGGCTGCGGGAGATCGAGGCGGTCGAGGAGCTGCCGGACGAGCTGTCCGAGCAGTTGTTGCGGCGGGCCTTCGACATCGGGTTCCGGATCAGTCCCGACATGGGGGAGGACGAGCGGCGGGAGGGGCACGAGCATCGGGTGCGGCGGATCAAGCGGGTGCGGCGGATTCAGGGGGAGATGTTGTCCGCGGCTCGGCATGAGGTGTTGGCCGCGCGTAGTGAGGCCGGGGCCGATCCTGAGGTGGTGGATCGGGTGTTGCGGCATTTGGATGTGCGGAGTCTTCGGTGAATTTTTTTGGGGCTTTCCCGCCCGCTCCGCCCGTTTCAACCTTGCCTACACGGTGGGGGTTTCCTATGGCTCGTGTCCGTAGGAGGGTGTGCGTTCGCTGTTGTTGAGCGCGCCGTTCCCCGCGCCCCTTTGGGGCGCGTCTCTGTGCGGCTTCTCTTAGCCTCGGCCCGTTCTCGGTGGTTCCACCGCTCGGCCTCGGGTTGTCCTCGGGGGGCGGGCGTCGTTGCCGTTGGGGTGGGAGTTCGGTGGGAGGACCGCGTCGGCCGTGTTGACGCGGGGCAGGGCGTAGGGGTGGTGGGCGGTCAGCCAGCGGATCATCTGTTCGCGGACGGTGACGCGGACCGTCCAGATGTCGTCGGCGTCCTTCGCGGTGGCCAGGGCGCGCACCTCGATGGTGTTGGGGGTGGTGTCGGTGACGGCGAGGCCGTAGTCGCGGCCGTCCCAGGCGGGGCACTCGCGGAGGATGTCCCGGAGCTTGTCGCGCATCTCCTCGACGGGCGCGCTGTGGTCCACGTGGAAGAAGACCGTGCCGGTCATCTGCACGCCGCCGCGGGACCAGTTCTCGAACGGCTGGGACGTGAAGTACGAGACCGGCATGGTGATCCGGCGCTCGTCCCAGGTGCGGACGGTCAGGAAGGTCAGGGTGATCTCGTCGACCGTGCCCCACTCGCCGTCCACCACGACCGTGTCACCGATGCGCACCATGTCGCCGAAGGCGATCTGCAGCCCGGCGAACATGTTGCTGAGCGTGGACTGCGCGGCCACACCGGCGACGATGCCGAGGATGCCGGCCGAGGCGAGCAGCGAGGCACCGGCCGCGCGCATCGCGGGGAACGTCAGCAGCATCGCGGCGACCGCCATCACACCGACGATCGCCGACACCACCCGCTGGATCAGCGTCACCTGCGTACGGACTCGGCGGACCCGGGCCGGATCGCGGTGGGCGTTGGCGTAGCGGGAGTACGAGGAATCGACGATCGCCGTCGCGATACGGACCACGAGCCAGGCCGTGGAGCCGATGAGGACCAGCGTCAGGATCTGGCCGATTGCGGCGGAGTGGTCGAGGGCGATCTCGGCCTGGTCGTAGGACCCTCTCAGCAGCGCCGTGCACATCACCACCTGCAGTGGCAGGCGGCAGCGACGCAGCAGGCCCCACAGAGGGACCCCCTGGTGGCGTTGGTCGGCACGCTTCAGCAACAGGTCGGCGATCCAGCCGACCAGCAGCGTCAGTACGAGCGAGCCGCCGACGACGATCAGCGGGCGCAGCACGTTCTCCATGCCCTCGACCGTAACCGGACAGGGGCCGTCATGAACATGTGGTCTCGGCCCCATCGTCCGTAGCCATCACCCGGTCCCGCCCGGCCCGGGCATTGTCGGTCGCGGCTGGCACCATGGGCTCATGAACATCATGCTCTTCCATTCGACCTACGGGCTGCGGCCCGCGGTGCGTGACGCGGCGGACCGGCTGCGCGCGGCGGGACACGAGGTGTGGACGCCCGATCTCTTCGAGGGGCGCACCTTCGAGACCGTCGAGGAGGGCAGGGCCTTCAAGGACGAGCTCGGCAAGGAGGAGCTGCTGAAGCGCGCGATCCTGGCCGCGGCTCCGTACTCGGACCGGGGGATCGTGTACGCGGGGTTCTCGCTCGGCGCGGCGACCGCCCAGACCCTCGCGCTCGGCGACAGCAAGGCCCGCGGGCTGCTGCTCCTGCACGGCACGTCCGACATCGCGCCGAACGCCTCGGTGGACGACCTGCCGGTCCAGCTGCACGTCGCGGAGCCGGACGCCTTCGAGCCCGACGACTGGCTGAGCGCCTGGTATCTCCAGATGGGGAAGGCGGGCGCCGACGTGGAGGTCTACAGATACGCGGGGGCCGGGCACCTCTACACCGACCCCGGTCTGCCGGACTACGACAAGGAGGCCGCCGAGGCCACCTGGCAGGTGGCGCTCGGCTTCCTCGACAGCCTGTAGCCCCGGCGAGGGACTTCATCCCGTCGGCGACGGACTCCGCCCCATGGGTGCCGGACTCCGTCCCGTCCGTGACGGACTCTGTTCCGTCCGTGCCGGACCCCGTTCCGTCCGTGCCGGATCAGACCGGGTCGTACACCCGCTCCACCTTCTGCGTGCCGCTGCGCGTGCGGTACGAACGGGCCCAGGACGTCGTCGCGTTCGCGGACGTGCGGCTGGACAGCACGTAGTAGTCCATCTGCGCCCGCTCGGCCGTGAGGTCAAGGACGCCGTAGCCGTGGCGGTCCGTGTCGACCCAGTGGACGTGCCGGTTGGCGGCCCGGATCAGCGGTGAGGCCAGGGCGGAGACCGTGCCCTCCGGGACCTTGACCAGGTCGTCGAGGTTGTCGGAGGTCACCGACGTGACGACGAACTCGGTGGCGGCGGACGCCGACAGCGGATACGTACCGGCGTTGTACGGCACGTCGTTGGCCCAGGCCATGTGGATGTCGCCGGTGAGGAAGACCGTGTTGCGGATCGCGTTGTCCCGCAGGTGCGTGAGCAGTTCGCGGCGGTCGTCGGTGTAGCCGTCCCACTGGTCGGTGTTGAGGGCCAGGCCCTCCTTGGGCAGGCCGAGCAGCTCGGCGAGCGGTTTCAGGAGCTCGGCGGAGAGGGAGCCGAGGGCGAAGGGCGCGATCATGACGGAGTTGCCGACCAGCCGCCAGCTGGTGTCGGAGGACTTCAGGCCCGCCTTCAGCCAGTCGAGCTGGGCCCGGCCGGTGAGCGTACGGTTCGGGTCGTCCACCGAGCCGTTGCCGACCTTCACCTGCTGCGAGCGGTACGAGCGCAGGTCGAGCAGCGAGAGATCGGCCAGCCTGCCGAAGCGCAGCCGCCGGTAGGTGGTCCCCGCGATCGCGGGCCGCACCGGCATCCACTCGAAGTAGGCCTGCTTGGCGGCCGACTGACGGGCGGACCAGGCGCCCTCCGCGCCCTCGGTGTGGTTCTCGGCACCGCCCGACCAGGTGTCGTTGGCGAATTCGTGGTCGTCCCAGATGGCTATCACCGGGGCCGCGGCGTGCAGGGACTGGAGGTCGGGGTCGGTCTTGTAACGGCCGTGCCGGGTGCGGTAGTCGGCGAGGGTGACGATCTCGTGCGTGGGGGCGTGCGGGCGTACGACGGTGTCGCGCGTCCCGTACTCGCCCGTGCCGTACTCGTAGATGTAGTCGCCCAGATGCAGCCAGGCGTCCAGGTCGCCGCGCGCGGCCAGGTGACGGTAGGCCGCGAAGTAGCCGGCTTCCCAGTTGGCGCAGGACACCACGCCGAAGCGCATCCCGGCCACGGCCGCGTCATGGGCCGGGGCGGTGCGGGTACGGGCGGCCGGTGAGTCTGTTCCGCCGCTGGAGAAGCGGAACCAGTAGGCCGTGGCGGGCTTCAGACCGCGGATGTCGGCCTTGACGGTGTGGTCGGAGGCGGCGGTCGCGGTGGTGGAGCCCTTCGCGACGACGTTCGTGAACGCCTTGTCCGTGGCCACCGTCCAGCCGACCTCGACATCGGGGCCGAGCCCGGAGCCGGGTGTCGCCGCGGCCGTGGGTGTCACCCGGGTCCACAGCAGGACGCCGTCCGGCAGCGGGTCTCCGGAGGCGACGCCGTGCAGGAAGGCCGGGGCCTCGGCGGCGCGGGCCGGCAGGGCGGCGGCGAGTGGGGCTCCGAGCACGGCGGTGGCCGCGGCTGCCTTGACCACCGTACGGCGGCGCGGCGCGGGGGAGTTGGGACTGGAGAGGGATCTGAGTCGACTGGTCACGGCCGATCAGATTACTGACGGGTAGCGCTTTCGGTAAGGCAGAAGACGTGAAAGGCGGGCGAACCCGGAAGAGTTCGCCCGCCCTTATGCCGCGCGTTACTTGAGCTGCTCGATCCACGCCCTGGGCCGCATGCGTTGCTTGCGCCGCCCGCGTTACTCGGTGACTCCCGCGTCCTACTTGGTGACGCCCGCGTCCTTGAGCGACTTCTCCCAGTCGGCGACCGTGCTCGGGTTCTTGATCACCTTGTCGTTGATCTTGATGGTCGGCGTCGAGTCGACACCCTTGGCGCTGTCGAAGGTCTTGCTCATCCTCATCGCCCAGGCGTCGTACGTGCCCTTCTCGACGGCGTCCTGGAACTTCTTGTTGCCCTTCAGCGCGTCCACCGTGTCCGCGACCTTGATCAGGTAGCTGTCCTTGGAGAACTCGTCCGTCGTCTCCTCGGGGTGGTACTTCGTCGAGTACAGCGCGGTCTTGTAGTCCAGGAACGCGTCGGTGCTCACGTTCAGCGCGGCGCCGAGCGCGCTCAGCGCGTTCTTCGAGCCGTCGCCGCCGAGGTTGCCGTCGAGGAAGGTGCCCAGGGTGAAGGACAGCTTGTAGTCGCCGTCCGTCATGCCCTTGTTGACGGTCTCGCCGACGGTCTGCTCGAAGGAGGCGCAGGCCGGACAGCGCGCGTCCTCGTAGAGGTGGATCGTGTTCTTGGTCTTGGAGTCGCCGGCCACGATGGTCGTGCCGTTCGTGCCGCTGGTGTTGGCGGGGGCGACGACCTTCGCGTCGGCAGCCGCGTCCCACTTGGAGGGCTCGTTGTTCTGTACGACGGCGTAGCCGATGCCACCGGCTATCGCGAGCACCGCGACGATCGAACCGGCGACGATGGCCTGCCGCCTGACCTTCTCGCGCTTGGCCTGACGCTCGCGCTCGACGCGCAGCCGCTCACGGGCCGCCGACTTTGCCGCCTGGCTGTTCCTCTTGCTCATGATGGTGTTCTCCGTGGTGATGACAGGTGTACGGGGACTGGTGTGCTCAGGCGAATACGGCCGAGCATGGCGGTCCACGCCGTCCCAGGGAGTGCACGAAGAGGCGCGTACGTGTGGCGGCGACCCGGCGCGTGGGGCGCGGCAGCCGGCGTACGGGAGTGAAGTGGACGGTCACCGCGGCGACCGCGATCAGCAGGGGCCGGAAGGTGGCCGCGGCCACCGCGTCCAGGAGCTGGGCCAGGGCCCGCTCGCCGCGCCGCAGCCAGGCTGCCGCGAGCAGACCCACACCGATGTGCGCGCCGAGCAGCAGCCAGGCGGCGGCCGGGTCGGCGTTCGCGAGCAGGGCCGCGGCGGGCTGGGCCTCGCCGCCCGTGACGCGGGCCAGCGGGGTACCGACCTCGCCGCCGCACAGCATGTCGAAGCCGACCGAGCGCAGCGGGCCCGCCACCGGGCCGCCCGCCTTGCCGTAACAGGCGTGCTGGCCGGCGGTGAACAGCGTGTCGGCGGCCAACTCCAGCGGGATCAGCAGGGCGGCGATCCGCCCGAAGCCGCGCTCACGGCCCGCCAGCGCGTACGCGACGACGAAGACGGCACCCGCGATCACGGCCACGGTGGTCAGCGGCAGCGGGACCTGGGACAGCAGCACGTGCGACGCGGTGCTGAGCGTCACGACGAGTGCCGTGAACAGCGCCGCGCGCACGGCTCTGAGCTGGGTCCCGGATATGTCCATAGCGGAGGAGAGTGTCCCACGTACTCCAGTAAGAGGTCCCTAAAGGGTTCCTGTGCGAAAAGGGTTCCTGTGCGGTGTGCCTTGTGCGGTGCCTACAGACCCGGAATCCGGCCGTTGCGGAAAAGGTCCACGAAGATCTGGTGGTCGGCACGCGCCCGTGCGCCGTACTCATGCGCGAAGTCGACAAGGAGGTCGCCGAAGCTGTCCTCGTCGCCCGCGATCGCCGCGTCGATGGCGCGCTCCGTGGAGAACGGCACCAGCTCCGAGTGGCCGCTCTCGTCGTCCGCCGCCGCGTGCATGGTGGCGGTGGACCGGCCGAGGTCCGCGACGACCGCCGCGATCTCCTCCGGGTCGTCGATGTCGCTCCAGTCCAGGTCCACCGCGTACGGCGAGACCTCGGCGACGAGCTGGCCCGCGCCGTCCAGCTCGGTCCAGCCCAGCCACGGGTCCGCGTGCGCCTGGAGGGCGCGCTGCGAGATCACCGTGCGGTGGCCCTCGTGCTGGAAGTACTCACGGATCGAGGAGTCCGTGATGTGCCGGGAGACGGCCGGGGTCTGGGCCTGCTTGATGTAGATCACCACATCGTTCTCCAGGGCGTCGGTGGCGCCCTCCAGAAGGATGTTGTACGAGGGCAGCCCCGCCGAGCCGATGCCGATGCCGCGGCGGCCCACGACGTCCTTCACGCGGTAGGAGTCGGGGCGGGAGAGGGACGCCTCCGGCAGCGTCTCCAGGTAGCCGTCGAAGGCCGCCAGGACCTTGTAGCGCGTGGCCGCGTCCAGCTCGATGGAGCCGCCGCCCGGCGCGAAGCGGCGCTCGAAGTCGCGGATCTCCGTCATCGAGTCGAGCAGCCCGAAGCGGGTCAGCGAGCGGGCGTCGCGCAGGGCGTCCAGGAGCGGGCCCTGCGCGGTGTCCAGCGTGAAGGGCGGCACCTCGTCGCTCTTGGCGCCCGTCGCGAGGGCGTGGATGCGCTCGCGGTAGGCCGCCGCGTACGTCCGGACGAGGTCGGTGATCTGCTCGTCGCTCAGCGCCTTCGCGTAGCCGATCAGGGCCACCGAGGCCGCGAGGCGCTTGAGGTCCCAGGTGAAGGGGCCGACGTACGCCTCGTCGAAGTCGTTCACGTTGAAGATCAGGCGCCCCTGGGCGTCCATGTACGTGCCGAAGTTCTCCGCGTGCAGGTCGCCGTGGATCCACACGCGCGAGGTGCGCTCGTCCAGGTACGGTCCGCCCCGCTTCTCCTGCTCCAGGTCGTGGTAGAAGAGGCCGGCCGTGCCGCGGTAGAAGGCGAACGCGGAGGCCGCCATCTTCCGGAACTTCACGCGGAACGCGGCCGGGTCGGCGGCCAGCAGTTCGCCGAAGGCGGTGTCGAATACGGCGAGGATCTGTTCGCCGCGTTGCTCGGCGCTGAGCTGCGGAACCGACATCGCTTGGTGCCTCCTGGTGCAGGTGGTGCATGACAAGTGGGACGGAATGTGCCGTCCGCCGGAGCGGATGTCTCCGTCATCTTCCAACGGACGAAGGTACGCGGGAGTGCCCGCTTTCCCCTCACGAAGGTACGGGGGAGACCGCTCCGAGTGTCAGTGCTCCGGCATAGACTTCGACGCTGTCCCCCGGACTGTGCGCAGCCTGTTGGGGAGCTCGTCGACGCCAGTTCTTCTTGGAGGCCGAAGCCGTGTCAAAGCCGCCGTTCACGCACCTGCACGTCCACACCCAGTACTCGCTGCTGGACGGTGCCGCGCGGCTGAAGGACATGTTCAACGCGTGCAACGAGATGGGCATGACCCATATCGCGATGTCCGACCACGGCAACCTGCACGGGGCGTACGACTTCTTCCACACGGCCAAGAAGGCGGGCGTCACGCCGATCATCGGCATCGAGGCGTACGTCGCCCCCGAGTCGCGGCGCAACAAGCGGAAGATCAAGTGGGGTCAGCCGCATCAGAAGCGGGACGACGTCTCCGGCTCCGGTGGCTACACGCACAAGACGATCTGGGCGGCGAACCGGACCGGGCTGCACAACCTGTTCCGGCTGTCCTCGGACGCGTACGCCGAGGGCTGGCTGCAGAAGTGGCCGCGGATGGACAAGGAGACCATCTCCCAGTGGTCCGAGGGGCTGATCGCCTCCACGGGATGCCCCTCCGGCGAACTGCAGACCCGGCTGCGCCTCGGCCAGTTCGACGAGGCGGTGAAGGCGGCCTCGGAGTACCAGGACATCTTCGGCAAGGACCGGTACTTCCTGGAGCTGATGGACCACGGCATCGAGATCGAGAGCCGGGTCCGTGACGACCTGCTGCGGGTCGGCAAGAAGCTGGGCATCCCGCCACTGGTGACGAACGACTCGCACTACACGTACGCGCACGAGGCGACCGCGCACGACGCGCTGCTGTGCATCCAGACCGGCAAGAACCTCTCCGACCCGGACCGCTTCCGCTTCGACGGGACCGGTTACTACCTGAAGTCGACGGACGAGATGTATGCCGTCGACTCCTCGGATGCCTGGCAGGAGGGGTGTGCGAACACCCTCCTGGTGGCCGAGCAGATCGACACGACGGGCATGTTCGAGGCGAAGAACCTCATGCCGAAGTTCGACATCCCCGAAGGCTTCACCGAGGTCACCTGGTTCCAGGAGGAGGTGCGCCGCGGAATGGAGCGCCGCTTCCCCGGCGGCGTCCCCGACGACCGCCAGAAGCAGGCCGAGTACGAGATGGACGTCATCATCCAGATGGGGTTCCCGGGGTACTTCCTCGTCGTCGCCGACTTCATCATGTGGGCCAAGAAGCAGGGCATCGCGGTCGGCCCCGGCCGTGGCTCCGCGGCCGGTTCGATCGTGTCGTACGCCATGGGCATCACCGACCTCGACCCGATCCCGCACGGTCTGATCTTCGAGCGGTTCCTGAACCCCGAGCGCGTCTCCATGCCCGACGTCGACATCGACTTCGACGAGCGTCGGCGCGTCGAGGTGATCAGGTACGTGACGGAGAAGTACGGCGCCGACAAGGTCGCCATGATCGGCACGTACGGCAAGATCAAGGCGAAGAACGCCATCAAGGACTCCGCGCGCGTGCTGGGCTATCCGTACGCGATGGGCGACCGGCTCACCAAGGCGATGCCCGCCGACGTCCTCGGCAAGGGCATCGACCTGAACGGCATCACCGATCCCAAGCACCCGCGCTACGGCGAGGCCGGTGAGATCCGCGGGATGTACGAGAACGAGCCGGACGTGAAGAAGGTCATCGACACCGCGAAGGGCGTCGAGGGTCTGGTCCGGCAGATGGGTGTGCACGCGGCCGGCGTGATCATGTCCAGCGAGCCCATCGTCGACCACGCCCCGGTCTGGGTGCGGCACACCGACAACGTCACGATCACGCAGTGGGACTACCCGCAGTGCGAGTCGCTCGGCCTGCTCAAGATGGACTTCCTGGGCCTGCGCAACCTCACGATCATGGACGACGCCATCAAGATGGTGAAGGCCAACAAGGGCATCGACCTGGAGATGCTCTCCCTCCCGCTGGACGACCCCAAGACCTTCGAACTGCTCTGCCGCGGTGACACCCTCGGTGTCTTCCAGTTCGACGGCGGCCCGATGCGCTCGCTGCTCCGCCAGATGCAGCCCGACAACTTCGAGGACATCTCCGCCGTCTCGGCCCTCTACCGGCCGGGCCCGATGGGCATGAACTCGCACATCAACTACGCGGAGCGCAAGAACAAGCGCCAGGAGATCACGCCGATCCACAAGGAGCTGGAGGAGCCGCTCGAGGAGGTCCTCGCGGTCACCTACGGCCTGATCGTCTACCAGGAGCAGGTCCAGAAGGCCGCCCAGATCATCGCCGGCTACTCGCTCGGCGAGGCCGACATCCTCCGTCGTGTGATGGGCAAGAAGAAGCCCGACGAGCTGGCGAAGAACTTCGTCCTCTTCCAGGAGGGCGCCCAGAAGAACGGCTACAGCGCCGAGGCGATCCAGGCCCTGTGGGACGTGCTGGTCCCGTTCGCCGGATACGCGTTCAACAAGGCGCACTCCGCCGCGTACGGGCTGGTGTCGTACTGGACCGGCTATTTGAAGGCGAACTACCCGGCCGAGTACATGGCCGCGCTGCTCACCTCGGTCAAGGACGACAAGGACAAGTCGGCGGTCTATCTCAACGAGTGCCGGCGCATGAAGATCAAGGTCCTGCCGCCGAACGTCAACGAGTCCGAGCAGAACTTCGCCGCGCAGGGCGACGACGTGATCCTCTTCGGCCTCTCGGCGGTGCGCAACGTCGGTACGAACGTCGTGGAGTCGATCATCCGCAGCCGCAAGGCCAAGGGGAAGTACGGCTCGTTCCCCGACTATCTCGACAAGGTCGAGGCGGCCGCGTGCAACAAGCGCACCACGGAGTCGCTGATCAAGGCCGGCGCCTTCGACACGATGGGGCACACCCGCAAGGGCCTCACCGCGCACTTCGAGCCGATGATCGACAACGTGGTCGCGGTCAAGCGCAAGGAGGCCGAGGGCCAGTTCGACCTCTTCGGCGGCATGGGCGAGGACGACAGCAGCGAGCCCGGCTTCGGGCTCGACGTCGAGTTCACCACCGACGAGTGGGACAAGGCCTACCTGCTCGCCCAGGAGCGGGAGATGCTCGGCCTGTACGTCTCCGACCACCCGCTCTTCGGCCTGGAGCACGTGCTGTCCGACAAGGCCGACGCGGGCATCAACCAGCTCACCGGCGGCGAGCACGGGGACGGCGCGGTCGTCACCATCGGCGGGATCATCTCCGGTCTGCAGCGCAAGATGACCAAGCAGGGCAACGCCTGGGCCATCGCCACCGTCGAGGACCTCGCGGGCTCCATCGAGTGCATGTTCTTCCCGGCGACCTATCAGCTGGTGTCGACCCAACTCGTCGAGGACGCGGTGGTGTTCGTCAAGGGACGCCTCGACAAGCGCGAGGACGTGCCCCGGCTCGTCGCGATGGAACTCCAGGTCCCGGACCTGTCGAACGCGGGCACCAACGCGCCCGTGATCCTCACCATCCCGGCGCTGAAGGTCACCCCGCCGATGATCAGCAGGCTCGGAGAGATCCTCAGCCATCACAAGGGCGAGAGCGAGGTGCGGATCAGGCTCCAGGGCCCGAGCAAGACCACGGTCCTGCGGCTCGACCGGCACCGGGTGAAGCCGGACCCCGCGCTCTTCGGTGACTTGAAAGTGCTGCTCGGCCCGTCCTGCCTGGCGGGCTGAACCGGTGGCCGTCGACGTGCGGGGCGGCCTGAACCGGTAGTCGAGGTACGACCTCGACCGATGGACGAGGTACGAGAGGGGCGCATCCGTCGCGGATGCGCCCCTCGTCGTGTGCCTGGGCTTCAGCAGCCCTGAACGGGCCTTGCGCGGCCCTCAACAGGCCTCGCGCGGGCCTCAGTTGTGGCCGAAGCGCTTCTGGTGCTTACGGGCAACATCGGCGGGGCTGCCCTGGGCCTGCGACATCGGCGACTGCTGCGCCTCCGTCGAGGACCGGTCTGCCTGCTCCTGCGCGCGCTCTGCCTGCGAGGAGCGGTCCTGCTGCCCACCGTGCTTGCGGTTCTTGTTCTTGGCCATGGTGATCTGCCTCCTACGGGGGATCTCGGGGCCAGGGCCGGGGACCAGACTCACATAGCGCGACAAGGAGCGCATTTCGGAGAATTACCGTGCGTAATAAGCCCTGTCGGTGAGTGATCCGTCGATCCGCCACGCCGAAGATCGAGTTCCGGCCGTTAACCTCCGCAGGGTCGGGCAGACTCGAAGGAAGCCCGAAGCAAACCTCCCGGAAAGAGGGTGGATCGCGTGGACCGCTGCATTGTCCTGGTGGACGCCGGGTACCTGCTCGGGGCTGCTGCCAGTCTCCTCGCCGGGGATTCCTCCCGCTCCCGGATCACCGTCGACCACGCCGCCCTCATCCAGGGCCTGCGCGAGCGCGCCGAGTCCGACACGGAACGGCCCCTGTTGCGCATCTACTGGTTCGACGGCGCCCCCGACCGCGTACCGCAGCCCGAGCACCGCAGACTGCGGGTGATGCCGCGGGTCACGGTGCGCCTGGGCGCGCTGACCCGCAGCGACGGGCGCTGGGCGCAGAAGGGCGTGGACGCCGCCATGCACGCCGAGCTCACGGAGCTGGCGCGCAACCGGGCCTGCTCCGACGTCGTGCTCGTCACCGGGGACGGGGATCTGCTGCCGGGCATGATGGCCGCGAAGGAGCACGGGGTCGCCGTGCATCTGTGGGCCGTGCAGGCCGCCGACGGCGACTACAACCAGTCCGAGGATCTTGTCGCCGAGGCCGACGAGCGGCGTGTCCTCGACCGGACCTGGATCACCAAGGCCGTCCAGGCCAAGGATCTCGGCGGGGTCTGCGCGCCGCCGCCCGTGCCGCGGCCGGAGATCGCCGCGATCCTTTCCGCGCCGTTGCCCGAGTCCGCGCTGAGCTCTGCGGGGGAGCGGCCCTCGCGGGACGCCGAGCACGCGCAGGCCGCGCCCAGTGAGAACGGCACGGAGGAGAGGGCGCCGGCCACCAAGGGGGGTGTTCCGACGCCGAAGGACCTGGCCGCGTTGCGGGCGCCGGGGGCGCATGCGCATCCGCAGCCCGCCAACGCGACGCTGCGGTGGTCCTCCGACAAGGGGTGGGTCGACCGGCCCGGTACGGCCGCGGAGTCCGCGGAGGCGGCGCTGCTGCCCACGCTCGCGCAGCTCACGTCGGCCGAGCAGCGGTGGGCCGATCGTGAGGAGGACATCACGACGGTGGGTGGGGATCCGTACGAGGTCGGGCAGGTGTTCGCTCGGCGGTGGATGGGGCGGTTGTCGGACCAGGCCCAGTTGCAGAAGCTGTCGACGATGTATCCGCGGGTGCCGCATCGCATTGACGGCGAGCTGTTGCGGTATGCGGCTCGGTTCGGGCTGCTTGCGCACAAGGACGATCAGATCGATGAGCATGATCGGTATGCGATTCGGGCGGGGTTCTGGCGGGAGATCGATGTGCGGACCGCGGCGGAGCATGCCCCTGCGGGGGAGTAGGGGGTTGGCTGAGGTTGGCTTGCTGCCGGGCGGCCGGGTGGGGGCTTGTTGCGCAGTTCCCCGCGCCCCTGAAGGAGTGGTGATCCGGTGTTGTTGGGTGCGGGTCTGTCGGGGGTGAGTGCGCGGTTCCTCGCGCCCCTGGAGGAGTGGTGCCCGGTGTTGTTGGGTGCGGGTCTGTGGGGGTGAGTGTGCGCAGTTCCCCGCGCCCCTGAAGGAGTGCGGCCCGGCTTTGTTGGTGCGGGTCTGCCAGGGTTGAGCGCGCAGTTCCTCGCGCCCCTGACGGGGCGCGGCCCGGTGTTCCTCGTGTCCCGGCGGGGCGTCGTGCGGGGCCGATATTGGGTGTATGCCCGCCCCGGGCGTTGTCTTGGGGGTGGGACCCCGTACCCTCAGTCCTCGTGAGTACGCGCACCGCACAGGGAGTCCGGAACGGGCACGGTGGGGATGTCGTGTGCGCGGTGCGGGATCTGACGAAGACCTATCCGGCGGTGCGTGGGCGGCGGGGAGCACCCGGGACGCCCGAGGTGCGGGCCACCGACGGGGTACGGCTCGACATCCGGCGAGGTGAGATCTTCGGGCTGCTCGGGCCGAACGGCGCGGGCAAGACCACCCTCGTACGGCAGCTGACGGGGCTGATGCGCCCCGACCGCGGCAGTGTCGAGATCCTCGGGCACGACATCGTGCGCCATCCCGAGCGGGCGGCGCGGATCCTCGCGTACCTGGGACAGGAGTCCACCGCGCTCGACGAGCTGACCGTGTCGCTCGCCGCGGAGACCACCGGACGGCTGCGCGGGCTCGACGTACGCAGCGCCAGGGCCGAGCGTGACGAGGTCCTGGAGGAGCTGGGGCTCACCGCGCTGGCCGCACGGCCGCTGAAGAAGTTGTCCGGCGGACAGCGGCGGCTTGCCTGCTTCGCCACCACGCTCGTCGGCGCGCGGCCCCTCCTCGTCCTCGACGAGCCGACCACCGGCATGGACCCCGTCGCCCGCCGTGCCGTCTGGGGCGCCGTCGACCGGCGCCGGGTCGAGCACGCCACGACGGTCCTCCTGGTCACCCACAACGTCATCGAGGCGGAGACGGTCCTCGACCGCGTCGCCGTCCTCGACCGGGGCCGTGTCATCGCCTGCGACACCCCCTCCGGGCTGAAGGAGCAGGTCGCCGGCGAGGTGCGCCTCGAACTCGTCTGGCGCGAGCGCGCACCCCTCGACGTGCCCGAGGTCGCCGCCCTGCGCGACCGGGCCGTAGAGTCGGGCCGTCGCTGGTCGCTGCGGCTCGCCCCCGAGGAGGCCCGCGCGGCCGTGGCGGCCGTCACCGGCGGCGCCGCCTTCGCGGCCCTGGACGACTTCACGCTCGCCACGCCGAGCCTGGAGGACGTGTACCTGGCGCTGGGCGGCAGCGCCGGAAACGTACGGGGGTTGGTCAAGGCATGAGCGTGCGGGCCTCCACAGCCGTACGGAACAGGTACAGGACGACAGCCGAAGCGAACAGGAGCCGCTCGACGTGAGTGTCGTACCCGCCGAGGTCCTGCCCGGCGCAGCCCGTGCGGACGGGAACCGGGGCGTGGACACCGAGGACGGAGTCCGTGCCGTGGCCGGGCTCGGGCCGCGCGCGCGGCTCTGGCCGGCCCTGGCCGCCGTCTACCGGGCGCAGCTCTCCCGGGCCCGGGTGGCCAGGATCCCGCTGCTGTTCGTGGCGACCTTCCAGTCCGTCGGGATCATGGTCCTGATGCGCGGGGTCGTGGACGGCGGGGACGAGGCGCATGCCGTGGTGGCCGGTTCGTCGGTCCTCGTGGTCGCGTTCGTGGCGCTCAACCTGCTCGCCCAGTACTTCGGCCAGCTGCGTGCCAGCGGCGGCCTCGACCACTACGCGACGCTGCCCGTGCCGCCGGCCGCCGTCGTGCTCGGCGCCGCCGCCGCGTACGCCTCCTTCACCGTGCCCGGGACCCTCGTCACCGCCGTGGTCGGCTGCATGCTCTTCGGGCTGCCGCTGACCCACCTGTGGATCCTCATCGCGGTCATCCCGCTCGCGGGCGCCGCGCTCGCCGGGCTCGGGGCGGCGCTCGGACTGCTCGCCCCGCGCCCCGAACTCGCCACGCTGCTCGGACAGTTGGGCATGTCCGCCGCGCTGCTGCTCGGCGTGCTGCCGCCGGACCGGCTGCCGTTGGTCGTCCAGTACGCGCGTGACCTGCTGCCTTCCACGTACGGCGTCGAGGCCTTCGGGCTGACCTTCGGGGCGGACCCGGACTGGGGTGTCGTCCTGCTCGACCTCGCCGTGTGCGCGGGCGTCGGCGTCGCCTCGCTGGCCGTCGCGACCTGGGCCTACCGCCGGGCGGCCGTCCGGTGACGCGGCCGACAGGCGGGCCTGGCACGATGTCGGTGTGACCGCACCGCTGACTCCGCCTCCACAGCCGAACCACCAGCCTCCGCACCACGTCTGGCAGGCGCCGCCCCCCGGGTACGCGCCCGTTCCTGAGGAGGACGGCCCCGGGATGAAGACCGAACTGCGCGAGGCCGCCGTCATCACGGTCGCGACGGCGATCGGCGGCGTACTGCTCGGACTGCTGTGGTGGTGGCTGGCGCCGCATGTGCCGGTGTTCTCGGACGGCGTGGATGTCTATCCCAGAGATGTGGAGGGGGAGCAGGTCATCGGCGTGGACGGCACCTTCTCCCTGCTCGCGGTCGGCTTCGGCCTGGTCACCGCGGTGGTCGTCTTCCTGCTGCGGCGTCGCGGCGGCATCCCGCTGATCGTCGCGCTCACCGTCGGAGGCATCCTCGCCTCCCTGGTCGCCTGGCGGCTGGGCATCTGGCTCGGCCCCACCCAGGACGCGCTCGCCCACGGCAAGGAGGTGGGCAAGGGCGTCACCTTCGACGCCCCCCTCGCCATCAGCGCCAAGGGCGCCCTGCTCGCCTGGTCCGTCTCGGCCCTCCTGGTCCACCTGGGCCTGACGGCCCTGTTCGCCCCGAGGGACCCGGACCCGTACCCGTTCGACCAGCCCCAGTACCCGCCGCAGGCTTGACGGCCCCGGGCAACGGTCCTACGCGGGCCGATGCCCGTGGTTGGACCGCCCCTTCTTGACCCGCCACTTCCGCTTACGCGTCTTCTTCGACATGCCTTCGGTGCTTAACCGAAAACAGGCGCCCCGTCGAGGGTTCACGCACGCCCGACCGCGGCGACCACCGCATCCGTGAGCTTCGCCAGATCCTCCGGAGCGAGCTCCACCTCAAGCCCCCGCCGCCCCGCGGACACACAGACGGTGGCGTGGGCCGAGGCCGACGCGTCCAGCACCGTACGCAGCCGCTTCCGCTGCCCGAGCGGCGAGATGCCCCCACGCACATACCCGCTGGAGCGCTCCGCGGCGGCCGGATCGGCCATCGCGGCCCGCTTGCCGCCCACCGCCGAGGCCAGCGCCTTGAGGTCGAGCGAGCCGGCCACCGGCACGACGGCGACGGTGAGCTCCCCGTCGACGTCCGCGACCAGCGTCTTGAAGACCCGGTCCGGTGAGACGCCCATCGCCTCGGCCGCCTCCTCCCCGTACGAGGGGTGCGAGGGGTCGTGCTCGTAGGAGTGGACCGTGAACTCGACGCCCGCCGCGGTGAGCGCCACGGTCGCCGGTGTCCCTCCCGGCTGCTGCTTCTTCGACTTCTTCGCCATGGGCCCGCATCATCCCAGACGGCCGAAACGAGGCCGCCCCCGCCCGGAACGGTGTCCGGGCGGGGGCGGCGGGCGACGGTCCTTGGTCAGAGGCCGACCTGGGTCAGCAGGTTGCCCACGGGGTCTCGAAGGTCCCCTGCCCGGAGACCTTGATGAGTCCCTTCCAGTCCACGTCGCACCGGTAGCTCATGTTCCAGGTGCTGACGGCCCGCTCATGGAGGCTGATGCTCTTCGTCCCGCCGTAGGTGGGGCTGCCGCCGGCGGTGGTGCGGTATCCGAGCTGCGCGCTGATCGTCCCGCCGCCGGACTTCGTGTAGAAGACCTCGACGCGGCTGGGGCTCGTGTTCAAGGAGATGCAGAGCTCCCCGTTGCTCAGGCTTGTGCACTCGACCCGGGCCTGGATTCCCACGTCCTTGGACTCGGACGCGTGGGCGGGTGCGATCAAAAGCGTCGAACCAGCCGCCATACAGGCGGCGACGGTCAGAATGCTCCGACGGCTCATCTGGTTGTTCCCCCAACACTCGGTGGTCATGACCATGATCACGACCGTGGAGGGAAGATCATAAACGCGCCGAACGCCTGTTCTCCATGGGTTTTGGGCCATCCCGATTGACTGATTCCGCCCCCCCCGCAGCCTCAGTTGAGACTCGTCGGCCCCCGCGTCAGCTCCGAGGCGGGCAGCGACGGCAGGTTGCGGATGATCGCGGTCTCCGCGCGCAGCAGCGTCAGCTCCTCGCGGAGGCGGGACGCCGTGTCCGGGGCCTGGAGCAGCCGCTGCTTCGCCGGTACGTCGAGCATCGCCGCGGCGGCGACCAGGTACGAGACGACGGCCGGCTCGTCCGGCAGCTCCGCCCCGGTCGACAGGGACCGTTCCCGGGCCCCCGCGAGCCGCTTCTGATACTGCCTGAAGGCCCGCAGCACGCCCTGGGCCAGCGCGCCGGCCTCCTCGCCGGGGTCTTCGTCCAGCTCCTCCAGTTCGGCCGTCAGAAAGGCACCGGAGGCGTCCACGGAGAGCAGCCGCACCCGGGTCGTCCCGGTGGCCAGCACCTCGAAGCTGCCGTCGGCCCGCTCCCGGATGGTCGCCGCGTCCGCGACGCACCCGACCTCGTGGAAGGCCTTCGCCGGGTCGTCGCCGAAGCCGGCCGCGGGCCCGCGCTGGGGTACGGCGGTCTGGTCCGGCATGCCGGGCGCGGTGGACGCGACCTCGTGGCCGTCGCGGATGGCGACGACGACGAACCGGCGCGGATCGTCCTCGGGAGTCTTCAGCAGCTCGCGCATCATCGCGCGATAGCGCTCCTCGAAGACGTTCAGGGGCAGTACGAGCCCGGGGAACAGCACCGAGTTCAGGGGGAAGAGGGGGAGCCGGACGGTGGTCACGACGAGAAAGCCTAATGGTCACCGGAGGGCGCACGTCCGCCGTGCTCACTCCGTGGATACGGAAGATCCCCGTTCCGTAGTTTCAGGGGCATGCCCGAGGCCACCTCGATCCGTATCCCGTCGCGCAGTTCGAGGAACTGGCCGAGCGGGTCGTCCGAGACGCGGTCCCAGGGGAACGAGGTGGCGTACGGCCCGATCCGGTGCAGCTCCGCAAGCGCGTCCTGCCAGCGTTCCAGGCGGATCAGCACGTAGGTGAGCAGGTTGCGGACCTCCGCGGGCCAGGGGTCGGCGGTCGCGTACTCCCCGGAGACGGCGATCGCGAGGTCGGCCGCCGTGTCGAGGCGTTCGCGCGGCACGGCCGCTCCGCCGCCCTCGGTCAGATACGCGAAGGCCGCGCGCACCGGCAGGGCCTGGACGAGGGAGCCGGGCAGCGCGTCCTGCGCGGCCCGCTCGGCGAAGTCGAAGCACTCGCGGTGTGAGCCGTACCAGGCCGCGGACAGGTACTGGAGGGCGGCCACATGGCAGCCGTAGTGGTGCGGGGAGCGGCGTACGGCCTCGGCCCACAGCCGCTCGAACGCGGTGTGCGGGGTGTTCGTGCCCCGGGCGTGGTCGAGCGCGATGCGCCACGGCACCGGATCGCGTGGGTCGCCCTCGGCGGCGGCGGTGATCAGCGGCGCGACCTGGCGCAGCAGCTCGGCGCGGGCCGGCGACTCCCAGCCCCGGCACACCGCGAGTTCGGCCTTGACCAGCAGCGCGTCCGGGTCGTGCGGGGCGTCGGAGCACCAGTCGTCGAACCACTCCGTCCGGGAGCGCGCGAAGGCGGCGAGCCGGGTCGCGTACCGGTCCCGGTTCTCCCACTCGGCGGCCTCCCGGGTGGTGGACAGCAGCTTCGCCGCGGTCCCGTACTCGCCGCGGCCCGCGGCGACGAGCGCCGGTCCGAGCCGCTCGTCGGGCGCGTCGAGCAGTACCTCGTCGTCGGCGGGCAGACCGGCGGCGAGGCGCGAAGTGTTCCGCGCCATCCGTGCCGTACGGAGGAACGCGCGCAGCAGTGCCATGGTGTTGCCCATTGAAAACCCGCAGGTCGGACGGGTGCCAGGGGGTACGCGGTGACGCTTTTGTAACCGTATTTTGGTTGCGTGCGGAATGGTCAAGGCCAGGTAAAAGGTGACTGTTGTTCATGTGTCAAGCAGCTGTGCGCGACCCGGGAGAGAGCCCTGCTCAGCCCCTGCCCGGCCCCTGCTCATCCCCTGCGCAGCATCCGTGTCGCGCCCGCCGCCACCGTCGTGGCGAGGACCCAGCCCAGCAGGATCACCACCGCGGACAGCCACTGCCAGCCGCCGCGCAGCTGCCAGAAGCCGACCTGGCCGAGATCGATGACCGGGAGCAGCAGATCCAGGGCGAACAGCGACGCGTTCCACGGCGGATGTTCGCCGCTTTTGAGCGGCGGATGGTCGGCATGTGCGAAGGCTATGGAGGTCGCCGCCCACAGCACGGCCATCCACACGGCCGCCCGCCCCGGCCGGTACCCGTAGGCGACCGTCCAGTCCTGCGCGTACCCCCAGAGCTTGGCGGCGATCGGCAGGTTCTCGCGCCGGTGGCGCTGCTTGGCGAGCAGCACCTCCCGGGCGTCCTCGTCCTCGCCGCCGTTGCGCAGCACGGTCGCCAGCCGCTCGTACGGCTCCGGGTTGTACTCCGGAGTCGCCGCGGCCACCCACTCCAGGCGCCGGGCGAGCGGGAACGGGCCGCGCGGCACGAGGTACTCGTACTGGAAGCCGCCCATCTGCAGCTGGCCCGCGCCCGGCCAGCTGGTCGCCTGGTCCATCAGGTTGACCACCTTCGCGCCGTTCAGCACGACCCGTCCGCGCTGTGGCCGCTCGCCGAGGAAGCGCAGCTCGGGCACCTGGACGCGGCGCAGTGAGACCTCCTGGCCGTCCCGCAGTATGAGGCGGGCCTGCTCGAAGTCGACCGCGTCCCCGAACCGGCCGTCGTCGAGCCGGATCCCGCCCTCGCACTCGAACCGCTGGACGCGGGTGCCGCGCGCCGGGGTGCGGCCACTGGTGTGGAGGGGGTCGCCCACGCTCGCCGGGGTCAGGTACAGCGTGCGCTCGACGGTCAGCTGCGGTGCGTTCAGCGCGCGGCGGCTCCCGTACGGGTTCGCCAGCCGGCTGCCGCGCAGGCTCAGCGAGACGCCGACCTTCGCGCCGCGCAGGCTCAGCTCGCCGTGCGACTCCAGCATCTCGGCCTGGAGGTCCTGCCCGACGGTCATCCCGTCGCCGGTGAGGGAGCGCCCGCGCCGGTCCCGGTAGACGATCGCCTGGTTGAGCAGCAGGTCCGTGCCGATGTGCGCGTCCGTGAGGCGTACGCCGTTGTGGAAGCGGCAGCGCGGCAGATGCAGATCGCCCTCGGTGTGCACCCGGGCCGCCTCAAGACGCGGCACCGCGCAGTCCACCAGGCGCACGGTCGTGAACCGGGCCTCCGGCAGCAGGACCTCCTTCTCGAACCGGCAGCCCTTGATCTCGACGTACGGCTCGATCGTGCCGCCCGCGAGGTCGAGCACGTCGACGATCTGGACGCCGGTCAGCTTGAGGGAGGCGACGCGGCCGTCGAGCGCGGGCGGTCCGTCCAGCAGCAGCCAGGCCACTATCCGCGCCCGCACACAGCGCTCGGGGCCCCATGGATGGCCGCCGTGCGGATCATCGATGGTCGTGTCCCCGGCGCGCAGGTCGTACACGCTGCCGTTGCGGAACGCCTGCCACATCCCGGCTTCGGCGGCGGTCAGGTCATCGGGCAGTTCTCCGGCGCGGACGCCGGCCCCCTGGGTCACGGTCTTCCCTTTCTCCCCCGCTACTCGCGGGTTTCGTACAGTCGTTCCTGTGATGCCCGCTGAGTGACGGCCTGAACGCCAGTGGTGAAGGCGATCTTCCGGAACCCGCGCCATGCGCGAAATCGGGCCACGTGCCGACCGGTGATCCACAGCCCGTATCAGCGATTGATACAGCCGTCCGGCGCTCGAACCCCGTCTGAGAGAATTGGTTCGTGATCTCCCGAATCGATCTGCGCGGCGACGCCCTCCCCGAGGGCTCCGCTCTGCGCGACCTGTTGCCCCGAGCCGACTTCGACGTTTCGGCCGCACTGGAGAAGGTGCGTCCGATCTGCGAGGCCGTGCATCATCGGGGAGACGCGGCGCTGATCGACTACGCGGAGAAGTTCGACGGCGTACGCCTGGAGTCCGTCCGCGTCCCGGCGCGGGCGCTCACCGACGCGCTGGAGCGGCTCGATCCGGCCGTCCGCGCGGCCCTGGAGGAGTCGATCCGCCGCGCCCGCATCGTCCACCGCGAGCAGCGCCGCACCACGCACACCACCCAGGTCGTGCCCGGCGGCTCGGTCACCGAGAAGTGGGTGCCGGTCGACCGGGTCGGGCTGTACGCGCCCGGCGGCAGGTCCGTCTACCCGTCGTCCGTGATCATGAACGTGGTCCCGGCGCAGGAGGCGGGCGTCGAGTCGATCGCGCTTGCCTCGCCCGCCCAGTCCGAGTTCGGCGGTCTGCCGCACCCGACGATCCTGGCCGCCTGCGCGCTGCTCGGGATCGACGAGGTGTACGCGGCCGGTGGTGCGACCGCCGTCGCGATGTTCGCGTACGGCACCGAGTCCTGCCCGCCCGCCAACATGGTCACGGGCCCGGGCAACATCTGGGTCGCCGCCGCCAAGCGCTACTTCGCGGGAAAGATCGGCATCGACGCCGAGGCCGGTCCGACCGAGATCGCGATCCTCGCCGACGAGAGCGCCGACCCGGTGCACGTCGCGTCCGACCTGATCAGCCAGGCGGAGCACGACCCGCTGGCCGCAGCCGTCCTGGTCACCGACTCGGTCGCGCTGGCCGACGCGGTGCAGAAGGAGCTGGAGCCGCAGGTCGCGGCCACCAAGCACATCGAGGACCGGATCGTCCCGGCGCTGGGCGGCAGGCAGTCCGCGATCGTGCTGGTGGACGGCGTGGACGAGGGCCTGCGGGTCGTCAACGCGTACGGCGCCGAGCACCTGGAGATCCAGACCGCCGACGCGAGCGCGGTCGCCGACCGGGTCCGCAACGCCGGTGCGGTCTTCGTCGGCCCCTGGGCGCCCGTCTCGCTGGGCGACTACGCGGCCGGCTCCAACCACGTCCTCCCGACCGGCGGCTGCGCCTGCCACTCCTCGGGTCTGTCGGTCCAGTCCTTCCTGCGCGGGATCCACATCGTCGACTACACACGCGACGCCCTCGCGGAGGTGGCCCACCACGTGGTGGCGCTCGCCGAGGCCGAAGACCTCCCCGCCCACGGTGCCGCCGTCAAGGCAAGGTTCGACTGGAAGGTGCCCAGCAAGTGACCGGCAACCCCTCCTTGTCCCCTTGGGACGAGCTCCCCGTACGCGACGAGCTGCGCGGCAAGTCCCCGTACGGCGCGCCCCAACTCGACGTCCCCGTACGGCTGAACACGAACGAGAACCCGTACCCGCTGCCCGACGCGCTCGTCGAGCGGATCGTCGAGCGGGTGCGCGAGGCGGCCCGGAACCTCAACCGCTACCCCGACCGGGACGCGGTCGAGCTGCGCACCGAGCTGGCCAAGTACCTGACAAAGACCGGCAAGTACGCGGTCGGCCTCCAGAACGTGTGGGCGGCCAACGGCTCGAACGAGGTCATCCAGCAGCTGCTGCAGACCTTCGGCGGGCCCGGCCGCACGGCGATCGGCTTCGAGCCCTCGTACTCGATGCACGGCCTGATCTCGCGCGGCACCGGCACCGGATGGATCTCCGGCCCCCGCAACGAGGACTTCACGATCGACCGCGCGGCCTCCGAGCGGGCGATCGCCGAGAACAAGCCCGACGTCGTCTTCATCACCACCCCCAACAACCCCACGGGCAACGCGGTTCCGGCCGAGACGGTCCTCGCGCTGTACGAGGCCGCGCAGGCGGCGAAGCCGTCGATGGTCGTGGTCGACGAGGCGTACATCGAGTTCAGCCACGGCGAATCGCTGCTTCCGCTGCTCGAAGGTCGGCCGAATCTCGTCGTCTCGCGGACCATGTCGAAGGCGTTCGGCGCGGCCGGGCTGCGCCTCGGCTATCTCGCCGCGCACCCGGCGGTCGTGGACGCCGTCCAGCTCGTACGGCTGCCGTACCACCTGTCGGCCGTCGCCCAGGCGACCGCGCTGGCCGCCCTGGAGCACACCGACACGCTGCTGAAGTACGTCGAGCAGCTGAAGACCGAGCGGGACCGGCTCGTCCTCGAACTGCGGGCGATCGGCTTCGACGTGACCGAGTCCGACGCGAACTTCGTGCAGTTCGGGCGGTTCGACGGCGAGAACGGCTCCCACGAGGCCTGGCAGAAGATCCTCGACCGGGGCGTCCTGGTCCGGGACAACGGCGTACCGGGGTGGCTGCGGGTCAGCGCCGGAACCCCCGCCGAAAACGACGCGTTCCTCGACGCGGTACGTGAACTGAAGAAGGAGCAGAGCGCATGAGCCGCGTAGGAAGAGTCGAGCGGGTGACCAAGGAGACGTCGGTCCTCGTCGAGATCGATCTCGACGGGACCGGCAAGGTCGATGTGTCGACAGGAGTCGGCTTCTACGACCACATGCTCGACCAGCTCGGCCGGCACGGTCTGTTCGACCTGACCGTGAAGACCGAGGGCGACCTGCACATCGACTCGCACCACACCATCGAGGACTCCGCCCTCGCGCTCGGCGCCGCCTTCAAGCAGGCGCTCGGCGACAAGGTGGGCATCTACCGCTTCGGCAACTGCACGGTCCCGCTGGACGAGTCGCTCGCCCAGGTGACCGTCGACCTCTCCGGCCGCCCGTACCTCGTGCACACCGAGCCCGAGAAGATGGCGCCGATGATCGGCGAGTACGACACGACGATGACCCGGCACATCTTCGAGTCGTTCGTCGCGCAGGCCCAGATCGCGCTGCACGTCCACGTGCCGTACGGGCGCAACGCGCACCACATCGTGGAGTGCCAGTTCAAGGCGCTCGCCCGGGCCCTGCGGTACGCCTCCGAGCGTGACCCGCGCGCCGCCGGGATCCTTCCCTCCACGAAGGGCGCGCTGTAAACCCATGAGCGGCCTCTCCACCGTACTGATCGTCGTCGGGCTCTTCCTGCTCGGCGGCGTCTACTCCTTCGTCAAGCAGCAGATGCCGAAGAGCCTCATCGTGCTGCTGTCGATCGGCGCCGCGATGTGTCTGGTCGCGGGCGTCCTGAGGCTGGAGGTGTGGAATTGAGCTCCCCTTCCAAACGAGTAGTTGTCTTTGACTACGGCTTCGGGAACGTGCGCTCGGCGGAACGTGCCCTCGCGCGCGCGGGTGCCGAGGTCGAGATAACGCGTGACTTCGACGAGGCCATGAACGCGGACGGCCTGCTGGTGCCGGGCGTCGGCGCCTTCGCCGCCTGCATGAAGGGGCTGAAGGAGGCGCGCGGCGACTGGATCGTCGGCCGTCGTCTCGCCGGTGGCCGTCCGGTCATGGGCATCTGCGTCGGTATGCAGATCCTCTTCGCGCGCGGCATCGAGCACGGCGTCGAGACCGAGGGCCTCGACGAGTGGCCCGGCTCGGTCGAGCCGCTGCAGGCCGACATCGTGCCCCACATGGGCTGGAACACCGTCGAGGCACCGGCCGACTCCCAGCTCTTCGCCGGCCTGGACACGGACGCGCGCTTCTACTTCGTGCACTCGTACGCCGTCCACGACTGGAATCTCGAAGTCGCCAACCCGGCGATGCGCGCACCGCTCGTCACCTGGTCGACGCACGGCAAGTCCTTCGTCGCGGCCGTCGAGAACGGCGCTCTGTGGGCCACGCAGTTCCACCCCGAGAAGTCCGGCGACGCCGGAGCGCAGCTGCTCACCAACTGGATCGGAACCCTGTAGACCATGGCCAAGCTCGAACTCCTCCCCGCCGTCGACGTCCGTGACGGCCAGGCGGTCCGCCTCGTCCACGGCGAATCCGGTACGGAGACCTCGTACGGCTCGCCCCTGGAGGCGGCGCTCGCCTGGCAGCGGGCGGGTGCCGAGTGGCTGCACCTCGTGGACCTGGACGCCGCGTTCGGCACGGGCGACAACCGCGCGCTGATCGGCGAGGTCACCAAGGCGATGGACATCAAGGTGGAGCTGTCCGGCGGCATCCGCGACGACGCCACGCTCGCCGCGGCCCTCGCCACCGGCTGCACCCGGGTGAACCTCGGCACGGCCGCCCTGGAGACGCCCGAGTGGGTCGCCAAGGTCATCGCCGAGCACGGCGACAAGATCGCGGTCGGCCTCGACGTACGCGGTACGACCCTGCGCGGGCGCGGCTGGACCCGCGACGGCGGCGACCTCTACGAGACGCTGGAGCGCCTCGACAAGGAGGGCTGCGCGCGGTACGTCGTCACGGACATCGCGAAGGACGGCACGCTCCAGGGCCCCAACCTGGAGCTCCTGAAGAACGTGTGCGCGGCGACCGACCGCCCGGTGGTGGCGTCCGGCGGGGTCTCGTCGCTTGACGACCTGCGGGCCATCGCCGAGCTCGTGCCCCTCGGTGTCGAGGGCTCGATCGTCGGCAAGGCCCTGTACGCGAAGGCGTTCACCCTGGAAGAGGCACTGGAGGCGGTGGCCAAGTGAGTGACCTGCGACGCGTCTCGACCGGAGCCCCCTGGGAGGAGGCCTTCGGGTACTCCCGCGCGGTGGAGCTGCCGAACGGGCTGGTGCTGGTCTCCGGCTGCACGTCGATAGTGGACGGCGAGATCGCCGGAGGCGGCCCGTACGAGCAGGCGGTCAACGCGTTCAAGGTCGCGCTGGCGGCGCTGGACCAGCTGGATCTCGGCCGCGAGGACGTCGTACGGACACGTATGTACCTCACCCATGCCCGCGATGTGGAGGACGTGGGACGCGCCCACAAGGAGCTGTTCGACTCCGTCCGGCCCGCCGCATCCATGATCATCGTCTCCGGTTTCGTGGACCCCAGCCTGGTGGTCGAGGTCGAGGTGGAGGCGTACCGAGAGGCGCCCGCGTCATGACCCTGGCCGTACGAGTCATCCCCTGCCTGGACGTCGACAACGGCCGGGTCGTCAAGGGCGTCAACTTCCAGAACCTGCGCGACGCGGGCGACCCCGTCGAGATGGCCAAGGTGTACGACGCCGAGGGCGCCGACGAGCTGACGTTCCTGGACATCACCGCGTCCTCCGGCAACCGCGAGACCACGTACGACGTGGTGCGCCGCACCGCCGAGCAGGTGTTCATCCCGCTGACGGTGGGAGGCGGCGTCCGTACGGCGGAGGACGTCGACAAGCTGCTGCGGGCGGGCGCGGACAAGGTCGGCGTCAACACGGCGGCCATCGCCCGCCCCGACCTGATCCGGGAGATCGCCGAGCGGTTCGGGCGGCAGGTGCTGGTGCTGTCCGTGGACGCGCGCCGGACTGCTGAGGGCACCTTCGAGGTCACCACCCACGGTGGCCGCAAGGGCACCGGCATCGACGCCGTCGAGTGGGCGCACCGGGCCGCCGAGCTGGGCGCGGGCGAGATCCTGCTCAACTCGATGGACGCCGACGGCACGAAGGACGGCTACGACATCGAGATGATCGAGGCCGTACGGAAGCACGTCACGGTGCCGGTGATCGCCTCCGGCGGCGCGGGCCGGCTGGCCGACTTCCCGCCGGCCGTCGCCGCGGGCGCGGACGCCGTGCTCGCCGCGTCCGTCTTCCACTTCGGCGACCTGCGGATCGGCGAGGTGAAGCAGGCGCTGCGGGAGGCGGGGCATCCGGTGCGGTGACGCCCCGGAGACCCGTCCACGCACTCGCTCACGCATAGGAGAGGTTCGGTAAGCCCCGGTCACCTGGTGGCCGGGGCTTACTCGTGGCGAGAAGGGAAAGAAAAGTTGCGCAATTTATATTGCGCAACTTTTCTTTCGTATCTACGGTGGTGTCATGAGCGGCACGGAGAACCTCCCGATCACGGACCTGGGCACCCTCAAGGCCCTGGCCCACCCCCTGCGGATGCAGCTGTACCGAGGGCTGTGCGTGGCCCGCACCGCCACCGCCTCCCAGCTCGCCGAGCAGGTCGACGAAGCGGTCTCACTGGTCAGCTACCACCTGCGCAAGCTCGCCGAGCACGGGCTGATCGAGGCGGCCGAGCCACAGAGCGGGGACGGCCGCGAGCGCTGGTGGCAGCCCTCCTCGCAGGGCGTGAGCATCAGGGACAAGGACTTCCGGGACGCACCCGAGAGGGCCTCCGCGCATCTGGCCGCCACCAGGCTCTTCCACGAGCAGCGGGCCGACATGTACCGCCGCTACCTCGACGAACGCCCCACCTGGGGCGCCGAGTGGAACTCCGCCGCACCCGACAACGAGTCGCTGCTGCGGCTGACCCCCGCCGAACTGGCCGAACTCGGCGCGGAGCTGCTCGCCCTCGCCAGGAAGTACGACGAGAAGGGTCGCGCCGCCGAGGCGGCCGGCGCGACCGAGGGGCGCGAGAACGTCGCGCTGCACGTGTACGGATTCCCGTTCCGCACCTGAGAGTTCGCAGCCCTGGGAGGGCACGCCCGTATGTCCACGACGTCCATACCCCCGGCCGCCGTCTCCGACGGGCCGGCCCACCGTGACCCGAACGTCCTGCGCTGGCTCGGCGCCTACGCCGCGTCCATGGTCGGCGACAACATCTACTACCTCGCGCTGACCTGGGCCGCCGTCCAGGCGGGCACGCCCGCGCAGGCAGGGATCGTGGCGGCCGTGAGCGCCGTGCCGCGCGCCCTGCTGATGCTCGGCGGGGGAGTGTTGGCCGACCGGTTCGGACCCCGGAAGGTCGTCATCGGCAGTGACGCCGTGCGGTGCGCGGCCGTGCTCGCGGTGGCCGCACTGCTCTTCGCCACGACCCCCGGGCTGTGGCCGCTGGCGCTGCTCGCCCTCGTCTTCGGCACGGTCGACGCCGTCTTCATGCCCGCGGTGGGCGCCCTGCCGGCCCGCATCACCGGCCGCGACCAGCTCACCCGCGTCCAGGGCATGCGCGGCCTCGCCATCCGCTTCGCCAACGTCGTGGGCGCGCCGCTCGGCGGTCTGGGCATCGCACTGGGCGGGCCCGCCGCGGCCTTCGGACTGGCCGGGCTGCTGATCGCGGTGTCGGTGCCCCTGCTGGTCTCCCTGCGGGTCGCCGACCTCCCCGGGGACGACAGGGCCGCCGAACGCCCCACCGCCTGGAGCGACCTCCGCGACGGACTGCGCTACATCCGCGGTCACCGCGTCCTGGCCCCGCTGATCGTCGCCATCGCCCTCGGGGACCTGGGCTTCGTCGGCCCGCTCAACGTGGGGCTGACCCTGCTCGCCGACGAGCGCGGCTGGGGCGCCTCAGGCGTGGGCTGGGTGCTCGCCGGGTTCGGCGTGGGCGCGGGCAGCGCCGCACTGCTGCTCGCCGTACGCGGGGGCCTTCCGCACGCCGGACGCGTCATGGCGGTGACGATCCTGACGGGCTCGGTCGCGGTCGGTGCCCTGGCCTATGTGCCGAACGTCGTCGCGGCGGCGGGCGTCGCCGTCCTCATCGGCCTGCTCACGGGCCTCAGCGGCGCCCTGTGCGGCGCACTGCTGCAGACCCGGACCGACCCCGCCTACCTGGGCAGGGTCAGCTCCGTGTCCGGCATCGTCAGCCTCGGCCTCGCCCCGCTCAGCATGCCGCTGTCCGCCGCCGCGATCGGCGCGTGGGGCACAGGCCCGGTCTTTGTCGTCAGCGCGGCCGTGTGCGGCCTCGGTGGGGTGCTCGCACTGTGCGTACGCGACCTCCGCCGGGCCGTACTCCCGAAGTAGCCGTACTCCCGAAGCAGCTGTCAGATGCCCAACTGCTTCGCCTCGTGCAGTTTGGCGATCGCGTCCTTGTCGCCCTCCAGTTCCACGTCCGCGGCGTTCTGGCGGCCGTGGACGAACATGACGAGTTCGGACGGCTCTCCCGTGACCGTGACGACCGGTGTGCCCCGGTGGGCGACCGCCGTCTGGCCGTCCGGGCGGCGGAGCACCAGGCCGGTGGGGGCGCCGCGGCCCATGAGGCGGGCCCCGCGCTCCAGACGGGACCACAGGGCGTCCTGGAAGACGGAGTCGAGCTCGCGGGGAACCCAGTCGGGCTGGGCGCGGCGTACGTCCTCGGTGTGGACGTAGAACTCGATCGCGTTGGACGCCTCGTCGATCTGCTTGAGGGAGAAGGGCGAGAAGCGCGGCGGTCCCGTACGGATGAGCTGGATCAGCTCCTCGTACGGCTTCTCGGTGAACTCGGCCATCACCCGGTCGAGGCGCGAGGCGAGCTGCTTGATCAGGATGCCGCCCGCGGCATCCGGGCGGCGCTCGCGCACGACCACGTGCGCGGCGAGATCACGGGTGTTCCAGCCCTCGCACAGAGTGGGGGCGTCCGGGCCCTCCGTCTCCAACAGATCCGCGAGGAGAAGTCGTTCACGCTTTGCATGGGTCGACATGCCTGCCAGCCTACGACTGCCTCCGGGGTCCGCCCAGTGGACAGGGGCACAGGAGTGTCCGACCGGCGCGGCACAATGGTCGTCATGACCAGCACGCCCCCGCCCGGCACGCCCAGCAGCCTGGATCCCGAGATCGCCGCCCGCCTCAGGCGCAGCGCCGACGGGCTCGTTCCCGCCATCGCCCAGCAGTACGACACCGGAGAGGTGCTGATGCTCGGCTGGATGGACGACGAGGCACTGCATCGCACGCTGACGACCGGCCGGTGCACCTACTGGTCGCGCAGCCGCCAGGAGTACTGGGTCAAGGGCGACACCTCCGGTCACTTCCAGTGGGTCAGGTCCGTCGCCCTCGACTGCGACGCGGACACCGTGCTGGTCAAGGTCGACCAGGTGGGCGCCGCCTGCCACACCGGCGACCGCACCTGCTTCGACGCCGACGTGCTCCTCAAGGACGCCGAGGGCGCCATGGGCACCGAGGGCGTCGCGGACACCGGGGGCGCCGATTCCGGCGTACCCGCCGTGGATCAGTAAGGTCAGCCGCCATGGACCTCGAGACCTTCCGCAAGCTGGCCACCGACCGGCGTGTCATCCCCGTCAGCCGCAAGCTCCTCGCGGACGGCGACACGCCCGTCGCGCTCTACCGCAAGCTCGCCGCCGAGCGCCCCGGCACCTTCCTCCTGGAGTCCGCGGAGAACGGCCGCTCCTGGTCCCGCTACTCGTTCGTGGGCGTCCGCTCCGCCGCCACCCTCACCGAGCGTGACGGCCAGGCCCACTGGCTGGGCACCCCGCCCGTCGGCGTCCCGGCCGACGGCGACCCCCTCGCCGCCCTGCGCGCCACCATCGAGGCCCTCCATACCCCTCACGACCTCGTGTACGACCAGGGACTGCCGCCCTTCACCGGCGGAATGGTCGGCTACCTCGGCTACGACATCGTCCGCCGACTGGAGAAGATCGGCCCCGGCGAGCGCGACGACCTGAAGCTGCCCGAGCTCACCATGCTGCTCACCAGCGATCTCGCGGTCATGGACCACTGGGACGGCTCGGTCCTGCTGATCGCCAACGCGATCAACCACAACGACCTCGACACGGGCGTCGACGAGGCGTACGCGGACGCGGTGGCCCGCCTCGACGCCATGGAGGCGGACCTCTCGCGCTCCGTCTCGCAGCCCCCGGCCGCCCTCCCGCCGTCCGAGCTCCCCGAGTACACCGCGCTGTGGGGCGGCCCCGACTACCAGGTGGCCGTCGAGGACATCAAGGAGCGCATCCGGGCCGGCGAGGCCTTCCAGGTCGTCCCCTCCCAGCGCTTCGAAACACCGTGCACGGCAAGCGCGTTGGACGTGTACCGGGTCCTGCGGGCCACCAACCCGTCCCCGTACATGTACCTCTTCCGCTTCGACGGCTTCGACGTCGTGGGCTCCTCCCCGGAGGCACTCGTCAAGGTCGAGGACGGACAGGCGATGGTGCACCCCATCGCGGGCACCCGGCCGCGCGGCGCCACGGTCCAGGAGGACCAGGCCCTCGCCGACGAGCTGATCGCCGACCCCAAGGAGCGCGCCGAGCACCTGATGCTCGTCGACCTGGGGCGCAACGACCTGGGGCGGGTCTGCGAGCCCGGCTCCGTCGAGGTCGTCGACTTCATGTCCATCGAGCGGTACTCGCACGTCATGCACATCGTGTCCACGGTCACGGGCCGGGTGGCCGAGGGGCGTACGGCCTTCGACGTACTCACCGCCTGCTTCCCCGCGGGCACCCTCTCCGGAGCCCCCAAGCCCCGCGCGATGCAGATCATCGACGAACTGGAGCCCTCGCGGCGCGGGCTCTACGGCGGCTGCGTCGGCTACCTCGACTTCGCGGGCGACTCCGACACCGCCATCGCGATCCGGACGGCCCTGCTCCGGGACGGCACGGCGTACGTGCAGGCCGGCGCCGGAGTCGTCGCCGACTCGGACCCCGTCGCCGAGGACACCGAGTGCCGCAACAAGGCGGCGGCCGTCCTGCGCGCGGTCCACACGGCGAACCGGCTCGGACGACCGTAGGTCACATATCGCCCCGGACCCCGGGAAACGGCAGTACAGCCGGACGTACGCGGGCAGTGGGACGTGAGTCACGTGAACCCCGGGTGACGGTTCGCCCGGGGTTCAGGCGATAGTGGAGTACGTGACTGCTGTTCCGCACCCCCGATCCGAAGCCCCCGGACCCGCCCGGTCCGGCCGCCGAAGCCTCGCCCTCGCCCTGCTGTTCGGCGCGCTCGGCGCGGTCGTCGCGCTGCTCGCCTCACGGCAGGGCTGGTCGGAGGGCACCGCGACGGTGGCCGGCGGCGAATTCCCGCTGAGCGCCAAGGGCGGCGATGTGACGGGCGTGCCCGCGTCCCTCGCCATAGTGGGCCTCGCCGCTCTCGTCGCCGTCTTCGCCGTCCGCCGCGCCGGCCGTTTCCTGGTCGCCGGGCTCCTCGCGCTCTCCGGCGCGGGCACCGTCGTCTCGGCGCTCCTCGGCGCCTCCGACACCTCCGCGCTCGACGAGAAGGCCGCCCAGGCCTCCGGCGACAGCGGGGCGACCGTGGACGCCATGACCCACACCGCCTGGCCGTACGTGGCCGCGGCGGGGGGCGTGCTGCTGCTCCTCGCCGGACTCCTCGCGCTGCGGTACGGGCGGCTCTGGCCGGCCATGTCCGGGCGCTACGAGCGTGACGGCACGCCCCGCCCTCGCAAGACCCGGGCCCCGGCCGACCCCGAGCGGCCCGAGGAGATCTGGAAGGCGCTGGACCGAGGTGAGGACCCCACGGGGGCGTGAGCGCTTCGCCGGGTTCCGTTGAGAGCGCAGTTCGGATGGTGCGGGTCCGTCGTGGCTGGTCGCGCCTCGCGGCGGAGCCGCAAAATGTCACAGCCCCGCGCCCCTTACGGAGCGCAGATGTCCCGCGTGCCTGACGGGCCGCGGCACCCCCGCGCAGGCCGCACGCGCGCGTGCGGGACAATGGTCGGTGAGCGTCCGACTCACACACGCACAGAGCAACACAGATCATGAGGAGCTAAGTCATGGCGGGCAGCAACCACGGTCACACTCCGGCCGCCTGGACCGGTGTCACCATCGCAGTCATCGGTTTCTGCGTCTCCGGTGCCTTCATGGTGATGGCCAATCCGCTGGGCTTCTGGGCCGGCCTGGTCGTCGTGGCCCTCGGTGGCGTGGTCGGCATGGCGATGAGCGCGGCGGGCCTGGGCAAGCAGAAGGCCGCCCCCCGGACCCACCAGGTGGCGTCCGCGTCCGCCGAGAGCTGATCCTCACAGCGTGCTGAGAGGCGGAACCGGCTTCGACCGCCGGGCCCGCCTCTTTCGCGTACGGACGGGCTTCCTCGTGTAAGGACATGCTCACTCGCGTACGGACGTGCCTCCTCGCGTACGCGCATGTGTGCGGTGTGTGCCCCGGCGCGGCAGAATGCGTGGGGTGAACGCCGAGACCCAGAGGGTGACGCCCGCTCCCGGACCCGTACCGCAGGGGTCCGTGGCCCGGCGGCTCCTCGTGCCCGGCGGAATCCTCGCGGCCGTGGCCGGCGCCTTCGCGTACGTGGGGGCGGTCGATCCGAACGAGCCGGGGCACTACCCCGCCTGTCCGCTGCTCCAGTACGCCGGCGTGTACTGCCCCGGCTGCGGCGGACTGCGCAGCGCGCACGCCGTCGCGCACGGGGACCTCGTGGCGGCGCTCGGGGCCAACGCGGTCGCCGTCGTGGGGTATCTGGTGTTCGCCGTCGTGTGGACCGTCTGGGTGATCCGTACGGTCCGGGGACGGCCCCTGCGCATCGATGCCCGACCGTCCGTCCTGTGGGGCCTGGGTGCGTTGCTGCTGGTCTTCACGGTTGTCCGGAACCTGCCGTTCGGTGGCTGGCTGCATCCTTGATCAATCGGTGAACGTCCAGGTAGTGGGACCGGCGTCAACCGGATGCGAGGCCTAAGCCCTCCTCCGGATACCATCGCAGTGACCATCGGTTTCGTCCGAAGCGAGACGGACCCGGGTCAACCGCAGAAGCGCTACAACTGTCAACCGTCTGGGAAGGGGGCCGCTCGCGTGAGTGTGCTCGACGAGATCATCGACGGAGTCCGTGCCGACCTCGCGGAGCGGCAGGCGCGCGTCAGCCTCGACGAGCTCAAGGAGCGCGCCGCGAAGGCTCAGCCTGCCAAGGACGGTGTCGCGGCCCTGCGCGGCGACGGCGTCAAGGTCATCTGTGAGGTCAAGCGTTCCAGCCCGTCCAAGGGCGCCCTCGCCGCGATCGCCGACCCGGCCGCACTCGCCGCCGACTACGAGGCGGGCGGCGCGGCCGTCATCTCCGTCCTCACGGAGCAGCGCCGCTTCGGCGGATCGCTGGCCGACCTGGAGGCCGTCCGCGCCCGGGTCGACATCCCGGTGCTGCGCAAGGACTTCATCGTCACCTCCTACCAGCTGTGGGAGGCCCGGGCGTACGGCGCGGACCTCGCGCTGCTCATCGTGGCCGCCCTCGACCAGCCCGCCCTGGAGTCCCTCATCGAGCGCGCCGAGTCCATCGGGCTCACACCGCTCGTCGAGGTGCACGACGAGGACGAGGTCGAGCGGGCGGTGGACGCCGGTGCGAAGGTCATCGGCGTCAACGCGCGCAACCTCAAGGACCTCAAGGTCGACCGCGGCACCTTCGACCGTGTCGCCCCCGAGATCCCGGCGCACATCGTGAAGATCGCCGAGTCCGGCGTCCGCGGGCCGCACGACCTCATCGCGTACGCCAACGCGGGCGCCGACGCCGTGCTGGTGGGCGAGTCCCTGGTCACCGGCCGGGACCCGAAGACCGCCGTCTCCGACCTGGTCGCCGCGGGAGCCCATCCCGCACTGCGGCACGGACGGGGCTGACACCTCCGGATGTACGCCGACCGTTCCCTCGCCGCCACGACCACCCGTCCGGGCCCAGGCCCCGACGGCGGTCCGGCGAGCGTACGGTCGGCCGCCGCGGGCCCCTCGGTGGCCCGTGGCCCCTACGCACGGCTCGCCCGCGGCTGCCGTCCGCGCGGCTGCCGGGCGCCCGCGCGGCGCGTGCACGGTCGCCGGGTGCGGTACGTCATCGGTGACGAGCCCGGCCAGGTCAACGGCATGCGATGGCGTCGGCGCGTACGCGCCACCGCCGACGGTGGGCTCCGCCCCGTCTCCTGACGGGGGTCGCGGCCCGGTTCGGCACCGCCGATCACCGCCGATCACAGCCGACCACCGCCGTGGGGCCTCGCGCCGTCGCGGCGGGGAGTGGTACGCCTCCATATGAGCGAACCTTTCGGCGGCCGTGGCGCAGACGTGACCGTCCATCCGACCTGTTGACCGGGGCTGTCGCCCCTGCGAGGTAACCGCATGCCCAGCGAGTTCTTCATTCCCGACCCCGAGGGTCAGGTCCCCAGCGCCGAGGGATACTTCGGCGCGTTCGGCGGGAAATTCATCCCGGAGGCGCTGGTCGCCGCCGTGGACGAGGTCGCCGTGGAGTACGACAAGGCGAAGTCCGACCCCGAGTTCGCCCGGGAACTGGACGACCTGCTCGTCCACTACACCGGCCGCCCCAGCTCCCTCACCGAGGTGCGGCGCTTCGCCGAACACGCGGGTGGCGCCCGGGTGTTCCTCAAGCGCGAGGACCTGAACCACACCGGCTCCCACAAGATCAACAACGTGCTCGGGCAGGCCCTGCTCACCCGGCGCATGGGCAAGACCCGGGTCATCGCCGAGACCGGCGCGGGCCAGCACGGTGTCGCGACGGCCACCGCCTGCGCGCTGTTCGGCCTCGAATGCACCATCTACATGGGCGAGATCGACACGCAGCGCCAGGCCCTGAACGTGGCCCGGATGCGCATGCTCGGCGCCGAGGTCATCGCCGTGAAGTCCGGCAGCCGCACGCTGAAGGACGCCATCAACGAGGCCTTCCGCGACTGGGTCGCCAACGTCGACCGCACCCACTACCTGTTCGGCACGGTCGCGGGACCGCACCCCTTCCCCGCGATGGTCCGCGACTTCCACCGCGTCATCGGCGTCGAGGCCAGGCGGCAGATCCTGGAGCGCGCGGGCCGTCTCCCCGACGCGGCCGTCGCCTGCGTCGGCGGCGGTTCCAACGCCATCGGTCTCTTCCACGCCTTCATCCCGGACGCGGACGTACGCCTCATCGGCTGCGAGCCCGCCGGACACGGCATCGAGACCGGTGAGCACGCGGCCACCCTCACCGCGGGCGAGCCCGGCATCCTGCACGGCTCGCGGTCGTACGTCCTCCAGGACGAGGAGGGCCAGATCACCGAGCCGTACTCGATCTCGGCCGGACTCGACTACCCGGGCATCGGCCCCGAGCACGCGTACCTCAAGGACAGCGGACGCGGTGAGTACCGTGCCGTCACCGACGACGCGGCGATGCAGGCCCTGCGCCTGCTCTCCCGTACCGAGGGCATCATCCCGGCGATCGAGAGCGCGCACGCGCTGGCCGGCGCCCTGGAGGTCGGCAAGGAGCTGGGGCCCGACGGGCTGATCGTCGTCAACCTCTCCGGGCGCGGCGACAAGGACATGGACACGGCCGCCCGTTACTTCGGCCTGTACGACGAGGGCGCCGACGCCGTCGTCGAGGCGGATGCCGACAGCGACAGCGCGGAGATCGAGGGGGACGCCAAGTGAGCGGCAACATCCAGCTGTTGAGCGACACCCTCGCCGGTGCGAAGGCCGAGGGGCGCTCCGCGCTCATCGCCTACCTGCCGGCCGGCTTCCCGACCGTCGACGGCGGGATCGCGGCCATCAAGGCCGTCTTCGAGGGCGGCGCGGACGTCGTCGAGGTCGGGCTGCCGCACAGCGACCCCGTCCTCGACGGACCGGTCATCCAGACCGCCGACGACATCGCCCTGCGAGGCGGCGTCAAGATCGCGGACGTCATGCGCACGGTCCGCGAGGCGTACGAGGCGACCGGCAAACCCGTCCTCGTGATGACGTACTGGAACCCGATCGACCGCTACGGCGTCGAGCGCTTCACCGCCGAGCTCGCCGAGGCGGGCGGCGCGGGCTGCATCCTGCCCGACCTGCCCGTGCAGGAGTCCGCGCTGTGGAGGGAGCACGCCGAGAAGCACGGCCTCGCGACCGTCTTCGTCGTCGCCCCCAGCAGCAAGGACGCCCGGCTCGCCGAGATCACGAAGGCGGGCTCCGGCTTCGTCTACGCGGCCTCGCTGATGGGCGTCACCGGGACACGTGCGTCTGTGGGCGCGCAGGCCCAGGACCTGGTGCGGCGCACCAAGGCCACCACCGACATCCCGGTCTGTGTCGGCCTCGGCGTCTCGAACGCCGAGCAGGCCTCCGAGGTGGCCGGCTTCGCCGACGGCGTCATCGTCGGCTCGGCCTTCGTGAAGCGGATGCTGGACGCCCCGGACGAGGCCGCTGGCCTGGACGCCGTACGCGCCCTCGCCGCCGACCTCGCGAAGGGCGTGCGCGGCACGGCGTGACCAATTGTCCGTTGCGTACAGCTGTTCACGTACGTAACGGACAATCCGCTCACTCGAACGGGTGGACCTGGGGCCGGGGAGGCGCGGTGCGCCTCCCCGGTTCGTTCTGCGGGATGTGAGCGAGAAGAACCGTGACGGAAAGCGCACCGCCCGCGAGCGGCTGGCGGAAGAGCGAGCGAAGCAGAAGACGGCGGAGAAGCGCCGGCGCGTGCTGATCGTGGGCGGTGCCGTCGTCTGCGTGCTGGCACTGGCCGCGGTCGGCGGTGTGCTGGCCGCGAACGCAGGCAAGGACAAGACCGACACGGCGGGCCCGGTGACGGCCCCCTCGGGGGCGAACGGCGACGACAGCCTGGCCATCCCCGTCGGCAAGGAGAGCGCCAAGTCGACCCTCACCGTGTGGGAGGACTTCCGCTGCCCGGCCTGCAAGAGCTTCGAGGACGCCTACCGCTCGACGATCCACGAGCTGACGGACGCCGGACAGCTCAAGGTCGAGTACCACCTCGCGACCCTGATCGACGGGAACATGGGAGGCAGCGGCTCCCTGCGCGCGGCCAACGCCGCGGCCTGTTCCCAGGACGCCGGGAAGTTCACCGCGTACCACGACGTGCTGTTCGAGAACCAGCCCGCCGAGACGGACGACGCGTACGCGAAGAACAGCAAGCTGATCGAGCTGGCCGGCAAGGTCGACGGGCTGGACACCGGCCCGTTCAAGAAGTGCGTCGACGACGGGGCGCACGACAGCTGGGTCGCCAAGTCCCACCAGGCCTTCCAGGGCGGCGGCTTCAGCGGCACGCCGACGGTGCTGCTGAACGGCAAGAACATCTACCAGGACCAGTCGATGACCCCGGCGAAGCTGAAGCAGATGGTGCAGCAGGCCGACAAGGCGTGAGGCGCGGAGCCGCAGAGGTGGAGGCGCGAGGCGCCGAGGTCTGAGGCCGTGGTGGTAGGTGGAGCAGGAGGCCGGTGGGCCGCCCGGCGCTTCGCGGATGTCACATCCGCACCGGAGGCCCCGTGGGTCCCGTCGGTCTCGTTATGGAGCCGTAGCCCGGGCGGGTTGTCGTACGTGCCGCCCGGCAGGGTAGCGTCGACTCCGCCATGGAAATTGCCTACATCCCCAGCCCGTCGCGCGGAGTGTACGAACTATTCGGCGTCATTCCGCTGCGCGGCTACGCGTTCTGCATCATCATCGGCGTCTTCGTAGCCGTCTGGCTCGGCAACAGGCGATGGATCGCGCGCGGGGGCCGACCAGGCACCGTGGCGGACGTCGCCGTGTGGGCCGTGCCGTTCGGTCTCGTCGGCGGGCGGCTCTACCACGTCATCACCGACTACCAGCTGTACTTCAGCGAGGGTCAGGACTGGGTCGACGCCTTCAAGATCTGGGAGGGCGGCCTCGGTATCTGGGGCGCCATCGCGTTCGGCGCGGTGGGTGCCTGGATCGGCTGCCGCAGCCGCGGGATCCCGCTGCCGGCGTGGGCCGACGCCCTCGCGCCCGGCATCGCCCTCGCGCAGGCCATCGGCCGCTGGGGCAACTGGTTCAACCAGGAGCTGTACGGGCGGGAGACGGACCTCCCCTGGGCGCTGCACATCACGTCCTCGACGGACGGCCGGGTGCCGGGCTACTACCACCCGACCTTCCTGTACGAGTCGTTGTGGTGCATCGGTGTCGCGGTCCTCGTCATCTGGGCCGACCGCCGCTTCAAGCTCGGCCACGGCCGCGCCTTCGCCCTGTACGTGGCCGCGTACTGCGCGGGCCGCTTCTGGATCGAGGCCATGCGGGTCGACGAGGCCCACCACTTCCTGGGGATGCGCCTCAACGAGTGGACCTCGATCGTCGTCTTCCTCCTCGCAGTCCTCTACATCGTGCTGTCGGCCCGGCTCCGTCCGGGACGCGAAGAGGTCGTCGAACCGGGTGCCTCCGACGAGGACACCGACGACGACGGCGCCGCGGTGAAGCTGGACAAGAAGTCCGAGGACGAGGACTCCGAGAAGAAGGACTCCGAGACCAAGGTCTCCGAGGGCAAGAAGTCCGAGGCCAAGAAGTCCGAGGACGTGGACGAGAAGGAGACGGCCGAGGCCGAAACCGACTCCAGCTCCGGCTCCTCTGAGTCGGAGACCGACGACTCGTCGAGTTCCGTCGAGGCGAAGGACAAGGAAGCCGAGTCGGCCAAGAAGGCCTGACCTCAGTTCGTACGTGGAGGGGGCGCCCCGAGCAGTTGGGGCGCCCCCTCCACGTGTGCGTGCACGACTAGCGGCGGCGGGCCAGTGTCAGGGTGCGGTGGGCCGCCGCCACCACCGCCGCGTCGATGAAGCGGCCGTCCGGGAGGGCCTGGGCGCCGGGGTGGGTGGCCGCGGCCTTGACGACCGACTCGGCCGATTCGATGTCCGCCGGGGTCGGGAGGTAGGCCGTCTCGATCACCGGGAGCTGACGGGGATGGATGGCCGCGCGGCCGAGGAAGCCCAGCGCGCGGCCGTGGGCGCAGGACGCGGCCAGACCGGCGAGGTCGCGTACGTCGGTATGGACGGACTGGGGCGGCGGGGCGAGACCTGCCGCCCGGGCGGCCAGGACCACTCGGGAGCGGGGCCAGTCGAGGCCCGCGTCGTCGCGTACGCCGAGGTCGGCCCGGAGGTCGGCCTCGCCGAGCGCGATGCCGCGCAGTGCGGTGTGGGCCGTGGCGATCGCGTAGGCGTGCTCGACGGCGAGGGCCGATTCCAGGAGGGCGTACAGGGGGATGTGCGGGGCCCTGTCCGCCGCACGCACGACCTGGGCGGGCGTCGTGATCTTGGGCAGGCGGATGCCCGCGAGGCCCGACAGGGACGGGAGCGCGGCCAGGGTCCGGAGGTCGGCGGCGGACTCCGGGCTGTCCGGGGCGTTGACGCGGACGTGCACCGGGACCGGGAGCGGGGACGGCTCGGACAGGAGGTCGGCGGTGGCGGCGCGGGCGTACTCCTTGCGGTCGGGGGCGACCGCGTCCTCCAGGTCGACGACGACCACGTCGGCGCCCGCGACCAGGGCCTTCGCCACCACTTCGGGGCGGTCGCCGGGTACGTACAGCCAGGTGAGAGCGAAGGCGTCGGTCGCTCCTGGGCCGCCGGTGGCTTCCGTGGTCACAGGGCGCCCTCCGCTCTGAGCGTGGTGATCTCGGCCTCCGTCAGGCCGAGTTCGGCGAGGACGGTGTCCGTGTCGGCGCCGTGCGGGCGGCCCGCCCAGCGGATTCCGCCGGGGGTCTCGGTGAGGCGGAAGAGGACGTTCTGCATGCGCAGCGGGCCCAGTTCGGGGTCGTCGACGGTGGTGACCGTGTCGAGGGCGGCGTACTGAGGGTCCGTCATGACGTCGCGTACGTCCTGGATGGGAGCCACGGCGGCCTCCGCCTTCTCGAACTCCGCGATGACCTCCTCGCGGGTGTGTTCGGCGATCCACGATCCGACCGCCTCGTCGAGGACGTCGGTGTGGCGGGCCCGTTCCGCGCCGGTGGTGAACCAGGGTTCGGCGGTCAGGTCCGGGCGGCCGACCAGGCGCATCACGCGTTCGGCGACCGACTGGGCCGAGGTCGAGACGGCGACCCAACTGCCGTCCGCGGTGCGGTAGGTGTTGCGGGGCGCGTTGTTCTGGGAGCGGTTGCCCGTGCGGGGCTGGACGTGGCCCAACTGGTCGTACCAGAGCGGCTGCGGGCCCAGGACCGTGAGGATCGGCTCGATGATCGCCATGTCGACGACCTGCCCGCGGCCCGTGCGGTCGCGGGCCGCGAGGGCCGTCATCACCGCGTACGCCGTGGCCAGGCCCGCGATCGAGTCGGCGAGGCCGAAGGGCGGGAGGGTCGGCGGGGCGTCCGGTTCGCCGGTGATCGCGGCGAAACCGCTCATCGCCTCGGCGAGCGTGCCGAAGCCGGGGCGGTGCGCGTACGGGCCGAACTGGCCGAAGCCGGTGACGCGGGCCAGGACCAGCCGGGGGTTCGCCGCCGACAGTTCCTCCCAGCCGAGGTCCCACTTCTCCAGGGTCCCGGGGCGGAAGTTCTCGATGATCACGTCGGCCGAGGCGGCCAGGCGGAGGAGGGTGGTTCGGCCGCCGTTGGTGGAGAGGTCCAGCGTCATCGTGCGTTTGTTGCGGCCGAGGAGTTTCCACCACAGGCCGATGCCGTTCTTCGACGGGCCGTGGCCGCGGGACGGGTCCGGTCTGCGGGGGTGCTCCACCTTGATGACCTCCGCGCCGAAGTCGCCGAGCATCGTGGCGGCGAGGGGGCCGGCGAAGAGGGTGGCGAGGTCGAGGACGCGGAGGCCGGTGAGGGGTGCCGGTGCGGTCACGGCGGTGTGGGTCATGGGTGGGGGGACTCCTGG
>NZ_LIQZ01000700.1 GCF_001418655.1 Streptomyces phaeochromogenes
TGGCCGGCGGGGTTCCTGTGTCGTTGTCCTGGCGGGAGACGGGTGTGCGCGGGTGGGAAGGGGCGAGGGGTGGAGGACGCAGCGCCGAGGCCGGTAGGGCTGGAGCCGGTGCCGGGCGAGTCGACAGGGTCGTTCGTCCGGCGGCTGGCGCAGGTCAACGCGGCGGCGGTGGCCGACGTGCTGGGCGAGGCGGGGGGACGGGCGCGGCCCCAGGAGCTGGATCCGTGCGTGCAGGAGGTGTTCTTGCACGAGCAGGCGGTGGACCGGCTGGCTGTCATGGCGTGGCAAACGCCGCAGGATCTGCGCCGGACGCTGCCCACGCTGGCGCGGCCGAGGGGCTGCAGCGCACGGCAGTTGGTACGGGTCGCTGCGTGGGACGGGCCGTGGACGGTGCTGGAGCCGTGTGCGTTGTGCCTGGCACGCCGCGCCGATGTGGTGGCGCCCGTGTGGCTGGCCAGCGGCGAGCGCTGGCAGGTGTGTATGCGCCACGGGCGCTGGCTGCGTGATGCCTCTGGCAGCGGCCCGGCGCAGGTTTCTCTGGCCGGGCTGGAGCCGGTGGTGCGGGCGCACCGGCGATGGGTGCGCCTGCGGCAGCGGGTGGGCCCCTACGCGCGGGCGCTGCTGGCCGATGCCATGCAGGTGAGCGCCTGCTGGTGGCAGAGCCGCCGGATGGGGGCGGAAACCGTGTGGGCGCAGCGCGAGGACGTCCTCGGGGAGGGGCGTCAGCTGTGGTCGGTTCCGCTGGTGGTCTACCCGGAGGCCGTAGTCGTCGCCGAGGCGATGGCCGTGTACGAGCGGCAGCGGCGGTGGGGCCGGGACTTCGGCAACGGTGCGCCGGGCTGGGTGTCGCGGCGCTGGATTTCCTTCGTCGGTGAGCGGCTGGGCATGCCGGAGGAGATGCAGCAGGGCGGCTACAGGATGCTGCGGGAGTGGACGCTGCTGCACCGTGTCAGCGCGCCGGTGGTGGCCCGGCTCGCGCAGCAGCCCCCGCCGCCCGACTACCTCTCGCAGCGGCTGCCTGCCCTCCCGCCGCACCGTGCGCTGCCCGCGCAAGGGGCCCTGGAGGACGCCTCGTGTCTGCAGTGGAGGCTGGGTCAGGCGGTGACCGCTCTGGAGTGAGCGGCGGGGCGGCCGGGGTCCGCT
>NZ_LIQZ01000701.1 GCF_001418655.1 Streptomyces phaeochromogenes
GGAGGGGGCGGGGGAGCGGCTCAGCCCTCCATGACGTCCCGCCAGGCCTCCCGTACCGCGTCGGCCACGTCGTACGCCCCCACGGGCGCCCCGTCCGCCGCGAACCGTCCGGCCAGCCCGTGGAGATACGCCCCCACGCTGCCGGCGTCGAGCGCCCCGAGCCCGGAGGCGAGCAGCGACCCGGTCAGCCCCGACAGCACGTCCCCGCTCCCGGCGGTGGCGAGCCAGGCGGTACCGGTGGAATTCACGCGCACGGGCCCACCCCCCCTGTCGGCCACGAGGGTGGTGGACCCCTTGAGCAGCACGGTCGCCCCGTACGCCGCCGCGAGTTCCCGTACGGAGGCCAGCCGGGCCCCCTCGACCTCGTCCCGCGAGACACCGAGCAGCGCGGCGGCTTCACCGGCGTGCGGCGTGAGCAGCGTGGGCGCACTCCGGGCCCGTACGACATCGCGCTCCGCGAGCCGCAGCCCATCGGCATCGACAAGAACCGGCACATCGCTCTTGAGCACGGCCGCCACGGAATCGGCGTCGTCGCCGACTCCCGGCCCCGCGACCCAGGCCTGCACGCGCCCGGCCCGCTCGGGCGAACCGTTCGACACCAACGTCTCCGGGAACCGCGCGATCACCGCGTCCCCCGCGGGCCCGACGTACCGTACGGCTCCGGCCCCGCCCCGCAAGGCCCCGGCGACCGCCAGCACGGCCGCTCCGGGATACCGGGCGGACCCGGCCACGATCCCCACGACCCCGCGCCGGTACTTGTCGCTCTCCGCCCCGGGCACGGGCAGCAGGGCCGCCACGTCGGCGTGCTGCAGGGCCTCCAGCTCGGCCTCGCCGGGCAACGAGAGCCCGATGTCGACGAGCCGCACGGACCCGGCGTACTCCTTCGCGGGGTCGACCAGCAGCCCGGGCTTGTGCGTCCCGAAGGTCACGGTCAGATCGGCCCGCACGGCGGCGCCCCGCACCTCCCCACTGTCGGCCTCGACGCCACTGGGCAGGTCCACGGCCACGACGGCGGCGCGGGACTCGCGGGCCAGGTCCGCGAGGGGGGCGGCGTCCGGCCTTAGTCCGCCCTTCCCGCCGATGCCGACGATGCCGTCGACGACGAGGTCGGCGCGACGGATCGGTGCCTCGGCCGCGTCCGCCCCGCGCACGGCGGTGCCACCGGCCCGGCGCAGGGCCGCGAGCCCACCACTGTGGGTCCTGTCGGGCGCGAGCAGCACGGCTACGACGCCCGCGCCGCGGCGGGCCAGCCGGGCCCCGGCGTAGAGGGCATCGCCGCCGTTGTCGCCGCTGCCGACCAGCAGGACGACCCGGCTTCCGTACACCCGCCCCAGCAACTCGGCGCAGGCCGCGGCGAGTCCGGCTGCGGCCCGTTGCATCAACGCCCCGTCCGGCAGCCGTGCCATCAGCTCCCGCTCGGCGATCCTCACCGTCTCCACGCTGTACGCAGTACGCATACCCCGAGTCTCCCCCACGGGGCCCTCCGGGGGTTGGTGGTGACATGGTGCGGGCCCGCTGTTGCTGGTCGCGCAGTTCCCC
>NZ_LIQZ01000702.1 GCF_001418655.1 Streptomyces phaeochromogenes
CTTGTGGCTCGTGTAGTACAGCTCGCTGTGCGGGGCGTCCTCCGCCTCCGAGTCCGTCGTCATCCTCATCCTCCGGACGCCCCACAGTTGCAGCTCCAGCGCCCGTCGGGCCCGCATATGACGGTTGCCCCGCAGTTCGTACAGTTCATCGCGCCTCCCGCCCCGTTTGGTCAGACCTCCAGTGTCCGGACCAGGGCAGGGCCAGCGCCAGTGAGACCCGCGCCAACGAGCAGCTGCAAGCCGCGGTGACGCCGGCCGGCGTCACCGCGTACGTCACCGACCACCGCCGTACGTCATCGCGTTGACGTACTCCGGCGGCCGACGCGCCGCCCCAGGAGACCCGCCGCGCGACGACGAGGACCAGGAGCAGCTGCTCGACTGCCGCCCGAACTCACCGACAACCCGGTCGTCGAGACCGCCACACCTATGCATCACGGCCCGACGGCGCCACGACGACTGGCGGGCAGGCCGGGCACGAGTAGATCCACGAACGCGGTACGAACCCCGCGTTGGGGCGGCCACGCCACCGCCAGCCCTCGTCCCACAACGGTGCCCACCGCAGTTCGGCCGGGCGCGGAGCGGTGGCCCCGCAGTCGCAAGTGATGAAGGCCGGCAGTGTGTCGAGCATGGCCACCAGCGTACGGGCGAGCTCACGCCCGCCAGCGTCATCACGACCCAAGGGGCCAGGCGTCGCCGGTCGCGGGGTTCTCGAAGAGCGCGCGGGCCGCCCGGCGGTCGTCCTCGCAGGTGTCGCACTCGACCTCGTGGGCGACATGCGCCGGCGCTGGAGCCATCCGACTCCGCAGCCTCCTCTGCCCGCACTGCGGGCACATCACGTATCGATCCATACCGAGCCCAACGACCGAATGCATCACGAGTCGGTGGTGCAGCCCGCGACCGCGAGCGCTTCCGCGATCTGCGCCCGCTCATCGCTGGTAAAGGGGCGAGTGCTGTCCCATTCGTTGCGCGGGTCGTACCCGAACAGGATCACCGGCCCCCGGGTCTCCGGGGCGACAGCAACGGGCATCCCGGCGACGTGCGCCAGGACCTCCTGCGCGTAGGGGTTGGGCGCGTACTCCTCACGCAGGAGCAACGCGCAGTCCGACGTGGCGATGCGGAGCCGGGACCCGTCCGTGAGGAAGGTCCGGCCGATCCCG
>NZ_LIQZ01000071.1 GCF_001418655.1 Streptomyces phaeochromogenes
CTCATCGGCCCCAACGGCGCCGGAAAGACGACCCTCTTCGACGTGCTCTCCGGCATCCGGCGCCCGGACGAGGGCCGAGTCCACCTCGACGGAACGGACGTCACCCGTCGCTCCCCCGTGTGGCGGGCCCGGCACGGGATGCGCCGCACCTTCCAGCGGCAGCAGCTGTTCGGGCAGCTCACCGTGGCCGACAACCTGGTGGTGGCCCAGGAGTGGCGCGGCGGCGGAGGCGGACTCGCGGCCGATCTGTTGGCGTCCCCGACACGGCGTACGTACGAGCGGGACCGCCGAGCCCGGGCGGCCACCGTCCTGCGCGCCTGCGGGCTCGACGACCTCGGTGGGACCTATGCCGGTGCCCTGCCGGTGGGTCGGGCCCGCATGGTCGAGCTGGCGCGGGCGGTCGCGGACCCGCCCAGGGTGCTGCTGCTGGACGAGCCCGCGTCCGGGATGACGGCCGACGAACGTCGTCACCTGTCGTCCGTCATCCGCCGGCTCTCCGAGGAGGAGGGCTGTGCCGTCCTCCTCGTCGAGCACAACGTCGCCTTCGTCATGGAACTGGCGGCCCGGGTCGTCGTACTGGACCTGGGCCACGTCCTCGCCGAGGGCACCCCCGCCGAGGTCCACGCCGACCGGCGCGTGCGGGACGCGTACCTGGGCACGACCGCGGACTGACGGCCCACGCGAACCACCCGGACCAGCGACTCACACCAGCTGGTAACCCCGCAGGTTCGAGAGCAGCAGATAGCAGTCCTGGAGGGAGCCGGACGTGTCGCCGAGGGAGCGGTAGATGCCCCACTTGGGGCGTACGCGGTCGGCCAGAAACGTGTCCACGCCCGTGCGTGACGCGTCGACGACCGTCGTCGAGCCGTTCTTCAGGATCCAGCGGACCGAACCGGCCGAGCCGTTGCCGACCTTGATCTGGAAGTCGACGTCGATCCATTTGTTGTGCAGGGGTTCGAGGTTCGTGCGGCCGACGAGGGTGTCGCTCTCGAAGAGCTTGAGCTCGATGGTCTGCACGCCGTTCACCCGCCGGAGCGACTGCACGACGATCGGCGAGGATCCGGTGCCGGGCTGCTTCATCTGCATGATGTGGGTGAAGGTGGTGGTCGCCTTCAGGGAGCTGGGGATGTACATCGAGTACGTCACCCGCCAGGTCTGGCCCTCGGTCCACTTGAGGTAGTTGCTTCCGGAGCCGTTGCGCAGGCCGGTGACCTCGTGCCGCTGACGGTCCGTCGACGTGTCGCGGTCGACGGTGTGCATGTTGAACCGCCAGTTGTCGCCCGTGGCGTAGATGTGCGGGGAGGCCGCGGGGTGCGAGTCCGCGCGGTCGTCCTCCAGGGTCTCGAAGGCGCCGAGCCCGTTGGTGCTCGCCGACGGGGACCATTTGAGCTGCCAGGACGCGGCGGGTGCCGCGAGGGCGGGTGAACCGACGGCCGCGGCGGCCACGCCGCCCAGTGCCGCGCCGAGCAGGTTCCTACGTGTGGGGGTCATGGGTCCCTCATCCTCGTCGTCGGGTTCATATACGTGCACCCCGTTCACCAACATGCAAAGAGTCCTCGGCGTGACAGGACGCGGTCAATGGTTCGGACCTATGAACCCGGGTAGGTTTCCGGCCAATCTCCGATTCGCTCGGCGCAGGCACGGGACCGAAAAGACCGAAAAACAGGGCAGGAATGCACGACGGCCCGTGATCGTTGACGATGGGAGTACCAACCGACGACTGAAGGATCGAGAGCTCGTGAGCAAGGTCCCCCCGATCATCCTGAACAACGGCGTCGAGATGCCCCAGCTGGGCTTCGGTGTCTGGCAGGTGCCGGACGACGAGGCGGAGCGGGCGGTCGCCACCGCGCTGGAGGCCGGGTACCGCAGCATCGACACCGCGGCGATCTACGGCAACGAAAAGGGCACCGGCAGGGGCCTCGCCTCCTCCGGCGTCGCCCGCAAGGATCTCTTCGTCACCACCAAGCTCTGGAACGCCGACCAGGGATACGACTCGACGCTGCGCGCGTTCGACGCGTCCCTGGAGAAGCTCGGCCTCGACTACGTCGACCTGTACCTCATCCACTGGCCGATGCCCGCCAAGGACAAGTACATCGACACGTACAAGGCCTTCGAGAAGCTCTACGCGGACGGCCGCACCAAGGCGATCGGTGTCTCCAACTTCCTTCCGGAGTACCTGGAGAAGCTGATCGACGCGACGTCCGTCATTCCGGCCGTCAACCAGATCGAGCTGCACCCGCACCTCCAGCAGCTCGCGTCCCGCGAGTACCACGCGGAGCAGGGCATCGCCACGGAGGCCTGGTCCCCGCTCGGTTCGGGCAAGGGCCTCCTGGAGGTCCCGGCGATCGTGGCCATCGCCCAGAAGCACAACCGCACACCGGCCCAGATCGTCCTGCGCTGGCACATCCAGCTCGGGAACGTGGTGATCCCCAAGTCCGTGACCCCGTCCCGGATCAAGGAGAACATCGACGTCTTCGACTTCTCCCTCGACACCGAGGACATCGCCGCGATCAGCGCGCTCAACGAGGACCGCCGGGTCGGCTCGAACCCGGCGAACGTCAACGACTGACCGTACGGCCGCGCACCACGGTCGTACGACACGGCCATACACCACGGCCGTACGACACAGCCGCACGAACCGCGGCACCGGAAGCCGTCGCCCGACTCGCTCGGGCGGCGGCTTCGTCGTGTGTTCGGTGTGTTCAGTGCGTTCGATGTGTTCAGTGCGTTCGGGGCCGACACGGTGTCGTGGATGCGGCGGGCGGGTGAGACAAGGCGCGGCATCCTCGCCGATGGGAGGGGGATCGGTCAGGCTCGCCCGAGTACCCGTTCAGCGAACACACATATGTCCACGTCGATGTCCCCCTACACGTCGGATGCACGTCGCCCCGCCGCGTGACGTCCCCAAGGCCCAGAAGGGTCCTCCCACAGTGCGCACTCGAACACTGACCCTCGCCGCCGCAGCCGCCGGCACCGCGCTCCTCGCCGCCGCGGCCCTCCCGGCGGGCGCCGCCCCCGCACAGGCTCCGGAGGGCACGGTCACCGCCGCCGACCTCCTCGCAGAGATGACGTCCTGCTCGCAGATCTCGAACGGCAAATACAGCCTCGACGTGGGGGCACCGGCCACCGTCCCCGTGTGCGGCCTGAACGGCGCGGTCTTCTGGAAGGCCGACATGGACATCGACTGCGACGGCCAGGTCACCACCGAGTGCAACAAGCGCACCGATCCGTGGTTCCAGGACCAGACGGCCTTCCACCAGTCCGACGGCAGACCGCTGAACTCCGAGGAACTCCCGTACGTCGTGGTGCCCGGCCCCAGCGACATCTGGAACTACACGGGCTCCGGCATCAGGGGCGGCAGCGTGGCGGCGGTGATCCACGGTGACGAGGTCCAGTACGCGGTCGTCGGCGACACCGGCCCCACGAAGATCATCGGCGAGGCCTCGTACGCCACCGCGCGCGCCCTCGGCATCAATCCCGACCCGGCGACCGGCGGCGCGGCCTCGGGAGTGACGTACATCGTCTTCACCGGCTCCCGGGTCTCCCCCATCGAGGACCAGGAAGCGACGGCGTCCCTCGGCGAGGCGCTTGCGGAGCAGTTCCTTGAGGACAACGGAGAAGCGACCGACCAGTGAGCTCACCAAGGCCGGTCGGGCCGCGGATCCCGCCGCGGCCCGACCGGCCTCTCATGTCCCCCGGCTCAGACCGCCTCAGACCGGCTGGCCGATCGGCCGTACGACGACGGTGTTCACGTCCACTCCGGTCGGCTGCCGGATCGCCCAGACGACCGACTCGGCTAGCTGGTCAGAGGTGAGGAGATGCCCGGGCGGCAGGCTGCCGTAGCTGTCCCAGAACGGGGTCTCCACGCGGCCGGGCGAGATCAGGGTCACGCCCACGCCGTACTCGGTGACCTGCCGCCGGGTGTTCTCGGCGAGGCCGGTCACGGCCCACTTCGTCGCCCCGTAGATGTTGCCGGGCCCGTGGATGTGACCCGCGACGCTGCCGACGAGCACGATCCTCCCCTTGGTCTCCTTCAACTGGTCGATCGACGCCCGGATGAGCAGCGCGGGGCCGAGCACATTGGTCAGCACCATGTCCCGCCACCCGGCCGGATCGCCCTCGGCGACGGTGTCGTGCGTGGCGTACCCGGCGTTGGCGACGACGGTGTCGAGCCGTCCGAACTCCTTCACCGTCGCCTCGACGGCCGCCTGGACGTGGTCGTAGTCGGCCGCGTCGCCCCTGATCGTCAACAGCCCCTCGGGCTTGCCGAGTTGTTCGGCGAACCCGCGCAGCCGCTCCTCCCCGCGCCCCGTCACCGTCACCCGGTGCCCGGCGTCGAGCAGCTGCCGCGCCACCGCCGCACCGATCCCGCTGCCGCCGCCGGTGATCAGCGCCACTGGTGAGTCAGTCATACGTTCCCCCAAGCCATGTCCGTGTCGTGTCCGTCACGAAGTGCGTGGAGTCCATCACTTGGAGAGCACTCGATGTCAACACGTCCATGGAGCGCGAAACGCTAGGCCTTCACCCCGACATACACAGTCATCGCGGCAAGCACGAACACATCGGGCCGGTGATGCACGCTCGCCTTGTCGTCCGCGTCGAGAAGCCGGTCGAGCAGGGCGAGATCATCGGGCTCAAGGCTCTCCGCGAGCCCGGTCCGGCGGTGGCCGAGGCTGGTGGCGACGAAGGCGCGCCCCTCCTCCGACAGGGGCGCGGGCAGATCGAGCAGGAACGTACGGGTCGCCGCGTGCCGCAGGCCGACGGCCGTCAGCAGGCCGGCCCAGTCCTCGGTCTCCTCGGCCGCCCCCGGCAGTTCACGCCGCATCCGCGTGAACCACTCCTGCTCGACCGCGTCCACCCGGGCCTGCAGACCGGGCCGGCCGATGCCGATGTCGCGCGGAAGGTAGCGCGAGGGCAGGCCGCCCTCCAGCAGCGCGAGCGTCCCGCCGGGCGCGAGCCGCTCGGCGAATCCGGCGAGGGTGGCCCGCTGGTCGCCGACGTGGTGCAGGGACCGGCTGGCCCAGAGAAGATCGGCCGGGTACTCCAAGTCGCCGAGCCCGTCGCCGAGTTCGGCCTCCAGTGTGCTGAAGCGGTCGGCGACCCCGAGGCGGGCGGCACGGGCGCGGGCCGCATCCAGGAGGGGCCCGGCACCGTCCACGGCGACGACCCGCGCCTTGGGGAACGTGTCGGCGAGCAGACAGGAGATGACACCGGGACCGCTGCCCGCGTCCACGATCATCTCGGGCTCCGGCTGCCGCTCCCGCAGCCAGCCCGCCGCCTCCGCGTAGAGCGGCGTGAACAGCTCGGCCTCCTGCTCCAGCATCGGAAGCATCTCGGCGAAGTCGATGTGGGTGTGCGCGTGACCCTGGCCGTGTTCGTGACCGTGTTCACCGTGCTGTCCGTGGTCGTGTGCCATGGTTCCAAGCCTCTCGTCCGGGATACGGACAGCGTGCTACCACCTCCCCAAAACAGCTACTCGCCTTGCGGAAACAGCAAAGAGTTCCCCGCGCCCCTTGCAAGGGGCGCGGGGAACCGCGCAACGCGACCCCGCACTCAGCGGAAGGTCACAGTGCCGGATACGCGTTCTTCATGAGCTCCTGGAACTGCGCCGAGAACCAGTGCCCGGACAGCGGCGCGTTCGGCAGCGCGCCGGACATGTTGTTGTTGTTCCGCGGGTTGCCGGTGTACGTCGGGTCGCACATCCGGTCGAAGCCCTTGCCCTCGTCGTTGGGGATGGCGGTGCTCGACCCGTCCGACTCACCCGGCGGCTTCATCCACACGTACGCGTCGATGCCGGTCGCCGGTGAGGCCTGCGGGCGTTCGCCGAGGCCGGCACCGGACTGGTTGCACCAGTTGCCGAGGTGGATGCGCCGGTCGTAACGGCCCCCGTCGACGTAGGTGTCGACGTTGGTCGTCGCCCCGGGACCGGTGGGCCTGGCCGTGCCGCCCCAGCCGTTGCGGGAGGTGTCGATCAGCATGCCGATCCCGGACGGGAAGCCGATCGAGACCAGCTGCGTGCGCATGGCCTGCGCGTACGACTGCTCGTCGACGTACCGGTTCCAGTCGATCCACTTCGACGTACGGACCGACGCGCCGTTGACGGAGTCGTTGATCGTGAAGTGGTTCTCCTTGAGGGCGCTGTAGTTGGCGGTGTTCACGATGAAGCCGTGCACATCGGCGACGGTCGCGCCCTCGGCGGTGGCCGCCTCCTTGAACAGGGCGGCGGAGGGTGCGAAGTTGTCGTCCCAGCCGAGCCAGCCGTGGTGTCCGGCGTCCACGTAGTTGTAGACGTTGGGCACGTCGCCGAGCTTGTTCAGCGCGTAGCCGACGCCCTTCACGTAGTTGCCGTTCGCCTTCATCGTGTCGCAGTTGGCGGTGGCGGTGGCACGCGGCGAGACGTTCGTGACGAGGTTCGGCAGCGAGTCGATCTCGACAGTCGTGACGATCCGCAGACCCGCGTACTTGGTGTCGGCGAGGATCGCCGCGATCGGGTCGATGTACTGGGTCCTGTACTTGTCGATCTCCGTCGGGCCGAGTTCGCCGTTGGAGGCGAGGGCCGCGCAGTCACGGCCCGGCAGGTTGTAGATGACCAGCTGGACGACCAATTGGTCGGAGCCCTTCTGCGCCAGCGCCGCGTCCAGGTGGGCGCGCAGGCCCATGCCGCCGTTCACGCCGTTGATGGCGGCGATCCGGTCGAGCCACACGCCGGTCGGCTGGTTGGCGATTCGGCTGCCCCCGGTCTCCGCGGTGGCCTTCGCCTTCCACTCCGGGTTCACGTACACCTTGGCGCCCGCGTACGGGTTGTCGACCTTGGTGCCCGGGCCCGGCGGGTCCGTGGGTCCGGGGCCGCTGCCACCGTCGTCGACGTTACAGGTCACGCCGTCCAGGGTGAACGTGGTGGGCAGCGCGTTGCTGCCGCTGTAGGTGCCGTTGAAGCCGAAGCTGACCGAACTCCCGGTCCCCAGCGTGCCGTTGTAGCTCTCGTTGGCCGCGGTGACGGCGGTGCCGCTCTGGCTGAGCTTCGCGTTCCAGCCGCTGGTGACCTTCTGGTTTCCGGCGTACGACCACTTCACGGCCCAACTCGACTTGGCCGCGCTGTTGTTGGTGACGGTGACCGCGGCGGTGAAGCCGGAGTCCCACTGGTTCTGCACCTTGTAGTCGACGGTGCAGGGAATGGCGGCCACGTCGGCGTCCGGGGGTATCGCCGCGACGGCGGCGCCCGCGGTGCCGGCGACCAGCGCCACCGCCGCGAGGATTGCTGTTCTGGTACGGCTCATGTGCGGGGTGTCCTATCCGTCTGGGGAGCGCGGACGATCGCGCAGCCCGATGCCGTACGACGACGGCATGGGGTGCCGTCGTCATGAGGGACGAGGGTGAGCTCGGAGCACTCCACCGGGCAGGCGGGCGCGACTCCCGTAGCCGTGGCACGACCGATGCGCTTGCGGTGCTCATGACAGAGATCCGCAGCGCAGGCCACTAAAAGAGATGAACGCGGGGGGTGTCGCATGAGCGACTCCTTGCAGCTCTGACACGCCGTGACGGACGTGTCGACTGATGGAACCGCTCCCACTGGTGCCGAAGAAGGTAGCGCCAAGTGTTGGTAAAGGACAGAGGAGTTGCACTCTTGATCTATCGAATCATTTCGACTCTTCAAGCACCTTGACCCCTTCCACCCTCGTCCCCACTATGGGAGCGCTCCCACTGGTTCAAGGCTTGTTGCCCCTCCCCCCATCTCCGAGCCGCATGGAGAGGAACCAGAACATGGCACCCAGACCCGGACGCCGCCTCGCGCGGCGGATGTGGACCGCCGTGGTGGCGGCCCTCGCCCTTCCGTTGTCCACACTGGCGACCGGCGTGACACCCGCTCACGCGGCGGCCGTCCAGTGCAGCGTCGACTACAAGACGAACGACTGGGGCTCCGGCTTCACCGCCGAGCTCACCCTCACCAACCGCGGCACGGAGGCGATCAGCGGCTGGGTCCTGACGTACGACTACGCGGGCAACCAGCAGCTCAGCAGCGGCTGGAGCGGTACGTGGTCGCAGTCCGGCAGGTCGGTCACCGCGAGGAACGCGTCCTGGAACGGGACGATCGCGGTGGGCGCCGCGGTGACGACCGGCGCCCAGTTCACGTACAGCGGCACCAACGCCGCACCCACGTCCTTCGCGATCAACGGCACGGCCTGCACCGGCGCCCACCAGCCGCCGATCACCGTGCTGACCAGCCCCGCCGCGGGCGCCGTGTACTCCCAGGGCGCCGCGGTCCCGCTCGCCGCGACCGCCGCGGCGGCGGACAACGCGACGATCAGCAAGGTCGAGTTCTACGACAACACGACGCTGCTGGGCACCGACACCAGCTCGCCGTACTCGCTCTCGGTCAACAGCCTGACCGTCGGCAGTCATTCGCTGCTCGCGAAGGCGTACGACAGCCTGGGCGCGTCGGCGGAGTCCACACCGGTCGGCATCACGGTCGCCTCGGGTCCCGCCGTGGTGGTCTCGCCGACCCAACTGGGCGTCCAGCAGGGCAAGTCGGGCACGTACGACGTGAAGCTCTCGACCCAGCCGTCGGCGAACGTGACCGTCGCGACCGCCCGGGCGAGCGGCAACACGGGCCTGTCCGTCACCGGCGGGGCATCGCTCACCTTCACGCCGTCGAACTGGAACACCGCCCAGAAGGTGACCGTCACGGCCGCCGCCTCGGGCACCGGTTCGGCGACCTTCGAGTCGACGGCCACCGGGCACGCGAAGGGCGCGGTCACCGTGACGCAGCTCGCCGCGTCGAAGGAGTACGACGCCCGCTTCCTGGAGCTCTACGGGAAGATCACCAACCCGGCGAACGGCTACTTCTCGCCGGAGGGCATCCCGTACCACTCGGTGGAGACGCTGATCGTCGAGGCGCCCGACCACGGCCATGAGACGACCTCGGAGGCGTACAGCTATCTGCTGTGGCTCCAGGCCATGTACGGCAAGGTGACGGGCGACTGGACCAGGTTCAACGGCGCCTGGGAGATCATGGAGAAGTTCATGATCCCCACGAAGGCCGACCAGCCGACGAACTCGTTCTACAACGCCTCGAAGCCGGCGACGTACGCGCCCGAGCACGACACCCCGAACGAGTATCCGGCGCAGCTCGACACCGGTGTCTCGGTCGGCCCCGACCCGATCGCCGCCGAGCTGAAGAGCGCGTACGGCACGGACGACATCTACGGCATGCACTGGCTGCAGGACGTCGACAACGTCTACGGGTACGGCAATTCGCCCGGCAAGTGCGAGGCGGGTCCGACGGACACCGGTCCCTCGTACATCAACACCTTCCAGCGAGGATCGCAGGAGTCGGTGTGGGAGACCGTGCCGCAGCCGACGTGCGACGCCTTCAAGTACGGCGGCACGAACGGGTACTTGGACCTGTTCACCAAGGACGCCTCGTACGCCAAGCAGTGGAAGTCCACCAACGCCCCCGACGCGGACGCGCGGGCCGTGCAGGCCGCGTACTGGGCCGACATCTGGGCCAAGCAGCAGGGCAACGGCTCCGCCGTCACGGCGACCGTCGGCAAGGCCGCGAAGATGGGCGACTACCTCCGCTACTCCATGTACGACAAGTACTTCAAGAAAATCGGCAACTGCGTGGGACCGTCGACCTGCCCGGCCGGCACCGGCAAGGACGCCTCGCACTACCTGCTGAACTGGTACTACGCGTGGGGCGGCGCCACCGACGCCTCGGCGGGCTGGGCCTGGCGCATCGGCTCCAGCCACACCCACGGCGGCTACCAGAACCCGCTCGCCGCGTACGCGCTCAGCTCGTACGCCGACCTGAAGCCCAAGTCGGCGACAGGGCAGGCGGATTGGGCCAAGTCCCTCGACCGGCAGCTGGAGTTCTACCGCTGGCTGCAGTCCAGTGAGGGGGCCATCGCGGGCGGCGCGACCAACAGCTGGCAGGGGCGTTACGCGACGCCGCCTTCCGGGACGCCGACCTTCTACGGCATGTTCTACGACGAGAAGCCCGTCTACCACGACCCGCCGTCCAACCAGTGGTTCGGCTTCCAGGCGTGGTCGATGGAGCGGGTCGCCGAGTACTACCAGCAGACGGGTGACGCGGACGCCAAGGTCGTCCTCGACAAGTGGGTCGACTGGGCACTGTCCAAGACCACGGTCAACCCGGACGGGTCCTTCCGTATCCCCAACACCCTCCAGTGGTCGGGCAAGCCCGACACCTGGAACGCGTCAAGTCCCGGTGGGAACACGGGACTTCACGTCACCGTCGCCGACTACACGGACGACGTCGGCGTGGCGGCGGCGTACGCCAAGACCCTGACGTACTACGCCGACCGCTCCGGTGACACGGAGGCCGGAACCACGGCCAAGGCGCTGCTCGACGGCATGTGGGAGAACAACCAGGACGCGCTGGGCATCGCGGTCCCGGAGACCCGCGCCGACTACAACCGCTTCGACGACGGCGTGTACGTCCCGAGTGGCTGGACCGGCAGGATGCCGAACGGCGACACGATCAACTCGTCGTCGACCTTCGACTCGATCCGCTCGTTCTACGAGGACGACCCGGCCTGGTCGAAGATCGAGGCGTATCTGGCGGGCGGGGCCGCGCCCTCGTTCACGTATCACCGGTTCTGGGCCCAGGCGGATATCGCTCTCGCGATGGGTTCGTACGCGGAGCTCCTCGAATAGCCCCGTTGATCTCCGCGTGGCGCTCCGCGGGATGGGCGGTACGAAGGCTGCGGGCCTGATGTGGCTGGTCGCGCAGTTCCCCGCGCCCCTGAGGGGCGCGGGGCGCCCAGACCTTCGCGTGCGCCGGGCCGGACGGTCCCCCACCCCAACGGGGGCCGTCCGGTCCACACGCGCCTTTCGCTTCTTCGTCCCCCCACGCAAGTCCCCCCACGCAAGGAAAGGGTCACCGTGCGAAGAACCCCCGTCCTCACCGCCGTGCTCGGGCTGGCGGCCGGGCTGCTTGCGGGTACGCCGCCCGCGCTGGCCGCACAGCCCGTCAAGAAGGCCGCGCCTTCGGCGTCCATCGCCGCCGACACGTACACCTGGAAGAACGCGCGCATCGACGGCGGCGGGTTCGTTCCCGGCATCGTCTTCAACCGGTCCGAGAAGAACCTCGCGTACGCCCGGACCGACATCGGTGGTGCCTACCGCTGGCAGGAGTCGTCGAAGAGCTGGACCCCGCTGCTCGACTCGGTGGGCTGGGACCGCTGGGGTCACACCGGAGTCGTGAGCCTGGCCTCGGACGCGGTCGCGCCGAGCAAGGTGTACGCGGCCGTCGGAACGTACACGAACAGCTGGGATCCCGGGAACGGGGCCGTGCTCAGGTCGTCCGACCGGGGCGCGACCTGGCAGAAGGCAGATCTGCCGTTCAAGCTGGGCGGCAACATGCCCGGGCGCGGCATGGGTGAACGGCTCGCTGTCGACCCCCACAAGAACAGCGTTCTGTATCTGGGCGCCCCGAGCGGCAAGGGACTGTGGCGGTCCACGGACTCGGGTGCCTCCTGGTCGCAGGTGACGAATTTCCCCAACGTCGGTAACTACGTGCAGGATCCGACCGACACGAGCGGGTACGCCTCCGACAACCAGGGCATCGCCTGGGTGACCTTCGACGAGTCGACCGGCACGGGCACGAACGCCACCGGGACCATCTACGTCGGTGTCGCCGACAAGGACAACGCCGTCTACCGCTCCACCGACGCGGGCGCGACCTGGTCCCGTCTCGCCGGGCAGCCCACGGGCTACCTGGCCCACAAGGGGGTCCTGGACGCGGCGAACGGCTACCTCTATCTCGCGTACAGCGACAAGGGCGGCCCGTACGACGGCGGCAAGGGGCAGCTGTGGCGGTACGCGACGGCCACCGGTACCTGGACGAACATCAGCCCGGTCGCGGAGGCCGACACCTACTACGGCTTCAGCGGGCTGACGGTCGACCGGCAGAAGCCGGGCACGGTCATGGCGACCGCGTACAGCTCCTGGTGGCCGGACACGCAGATCTTCCGCTCAACGGACAGCGGCGGCACCTGGACCAAGGCCTGGGACTACACCTCGTACCCCAACCGCTCGAACCGCTACACGATGGATGTCTCGTCCTCGCCGTGGCTGAGCTGGGGGGCCAATCCGTCGCCGCCCGAGCAGGCGCCCAAACTGGGCTGGATGACCGAGGCGTTGGAGATCGATCCGTTCAACTCGGCCCGGATGATGTACGGGACGGGCGCGACGGTCTACGGCACCGAGAACCTGGGCCAGTGGGACAGCGGCGGCCAGTTCACCATCAAGCCGATGGTCCAGGGCCTGGAGGAGACGGCCGTGAACGACCTGGCCGCTCCCCCGTCCGGCGGGGCCCAACTCCTCAGCGCGCTGGGCGACATCGGCGGCTTCCGGCACACGAACCTCACCAAGGTTCCCTCGATGATGTTCACTTCGCCGAACTTCACCACGACGACGAGCCTCGACTTCGCGGAGTCCAACCCGGGCACGGTGGTGCGGGCCGGTAATCTCGACTCGGGCCCGCATGTGGCGTTCTCGACGGACAACGGCGCCAACTGGTTCGCGGGGACTGACCCTTCGGGTGTGAGCGGCGGCGGCACGGTCGCGTCGGCTTCCGACGGCAGCCGTTTCGTGTGGAGTCCGGAGGGGGCGGGCGTCCACCACGCGACCGGGTTCGGCACCTCGTGGTCGGCCTCGGCCGGCATCCCGGCCGGTGCGATCGTCGAGTCGGACCGGGTCGACCCGAAGACCTTCTACGGCTTCAAGTCCGGCAAGTTCTACGTCAGTTCGGACGGCGGCGCCTCCTTCACGGCCTCGTCCGCGACCGGGCTGCCGAGCGGCGACAGCGTACGGTTCAAGGCGTTGCCCGGTACGAAGGGTGACGTGTGGCTGGCGGGCGGCGCGAGCGACGGCGCGTACGGGCTGTGGCACTCCACGGACGGCGGCACGACCTTCACCAAGCTGTCGGGCGTCGAACAGGCCGACACGATCGGCTTCGGCAAGGCGGCGGCCGGCGCCTCCTACCAGACCCTCTACACGAGCGCGAAGATCGGCGGCGTACGCGGCATCTTCCGCTCCACGGACAAGGGCGCGACCTGGACCCGCATCAACGACGACGCACACCAGTGGGGTTGGACCGGCGCGGCCATCACCGGTGATCCGCGCGTCTACGGGCGTGTGTACGTGTCGACGAACGGCCGGGGTGTCATCTACGGCGATTCGTCGGACGCGGACGGCGGAGGCGGGGGCGGCACGGACCCGACACCGACCGGCGCCTGCGCGGTAACTTACAAGATCACGAACCAGTGGTCGGGCGGCTTCCAGGCGGACGTGCAGCTCAGCAACACCGGCTCAAGCACCTGGAACGGCTGGGCACTTGGCTGGTCCTTCCCCAACGGCCAGAGCGTCGCCCAGGCGTGGAACACCGAGCACACCCAGTCCGGGGCGACGGTCACGATGAAGAACCTGGGCTGGAACGCGAATGTCGCGGCCGGATCGTCGGTGAGCTTCGGCTTCACGGGGAGCTGGTCGGGGACGAACGGGAAACCGACGGCATTCAAGCTCGGCGACCAGTCCTGCACGGTGAACTGACACACCGGATGGGACATCTGGAAGGCGGCCGGGCCCTCCTGGGGTCACCGGACCCTGTCGGCAGCCGCCTTCCAGATGGCCGTGAGTCGCCGCAGCTGGAGCTTGTCACTGGTGGGCAGCGACTGGGCGAGGGAACGTCGCAGGGTCAGGACGGTGGCGGGGATGTGGAGTTCGGCGCCGCAGTCCCCGTCCGCCACGGCGACCGCGATCTCCCGTTCACGCAGGGCGGTGGTGGCGCCCTTCGCGCGGTAGACGCCCTTGAGCTGCTCGTAGGCCGTGTCGGGAGACGCGTAGGTGTATCCCTTTCCGCGCATGCATGTCCGCCAGTCGTTCATGGCGCTGCGGTACTTCGGGGACTTCTCCACGCGGGAACTGAGCTCGCTGTTGAGATTCTGCGGAAAGTAGGAGATGGACACCCAGTCGTCGAGGCTTCCGTAAATAGACGTACGGCTGTCCGCCTCGCAGCCACGTGCCGAGAAGGTGATGTTCCGACCGCCCCCGAACCTCATCTCACGAAAGTCCGTGGCGCCGCCCCGCAGAGCTTTCATGTACGCGTCGGCCTTCTTCTTCGACAGCCCGGCCAGATAAGCGTCGTTGGTCGCGGCGCCGGCCGATTCCTTTTCGGAGGCGTACTGAGAGGCGAGGCCATAGCCCCTGCTGCGTCGCTCCTTCATGTTCAGGGAGCGTTCCTCATCGGATTCGGACGTCGGGTCCGCCGCATCGGCGCGGTAGCGGAATCCCCTCGATGCCATGCAGGCCGATATGAGCTCCGATTCCGCGTTCGCGAGATCGACGGTGGTCCGGGTGAAGGTCCCGGAACGGGTGAGGAGGTCGAGTTCGGCGCTGGTGAGTTCAGCGCTGGTCACATCACTGTCGGTGGTGGATGTCCCGCAGGCGGTCAGCGCGAGAACGCCCGCCACGGCGCAGGCGAGCGGGGCAAGTCGCATGGTGCCCGGACCCTCTCGGTCGTTGGGTGGGAAGACTGAGCAAGAGGCGCGGTGTCCGCGGACGGTTGCCCGCGGACACCTTGGAACGGCTGGGTTCCTTGAGCGCCTGTTACGGCACAGGGCCGCCGCACGCCGAGCTCGTACCGCCGGAAGCGGTTCCCCAACTGTTCGAGGACACAGCGTTGTTGAACGTGGAGTTGAAGTTTCCGCCCGAACCGCGCAGGACCATGCCCGCGGAGCCCGAGTAGGACTTCCCGGTCCAGACGATGGCCTCGCAGCTGTTTCCGTTGTTGTAGTCCGAGGACGCGCAGTTGTCCCAGTTGTCGTTGGGACAGTCGCCACGACCGAAGACGGACCAGTCGGCGTTTCTACCGGAAAGCTCGCCCGGATTTCCCGACGGCGAGTAGTTGGCATTCGGCCAGAAGCAGAAGTTTCCGCCACCGCATCCGGCCGGTGCCGCGGCAATCTTCACCGATTTGAGTGCCACCGCACCGGATACCGAATTCTCACTCCCGGAACTGTTCGCCGAACTGGCCGCCGAGGTACCGGCCATGCCACCCAGCAGGAGTACCACTCCTGCGATCATGGCCAATATACGCCTCATCATTCCCCCTAACTGTTCGAGTAGGTCTCCTTCACTATTGCCAGCACCCGTCCCACCTGGCCATGCTGTGTCGCCAGGAGGAAAAAGCCGTGGCTGCAGGGGGGAACGGCATGCTCCGAATTCACTTCACGGACGCCGACCTGGCGACAACCCGGATGGCCACGGCACCTGACGCGCTCTGGGAGGTGGCCGCGAGTCTGCACCGCTTCCAGACCCGCGCGGGCCGTTGGGCGTACGCCGAGTGGTACCGGACCACCCACGCTCGATTACGTGAGCGGCAACTCGACCGCGTCGTGCGCGAGGTGCTTCTGCCGCTGTTTCCCAGAGCCCGGTACTTCCCCGACTTCCTGACACCCAGCCGGCCGAACTGTGCCGGCCAGGGGCTGGACGCCGGACTCGACGCCATCATGTCCACACCGGCCGACCGAGTGAGCCACGAACTGGCCCTGCTGGACCAGACAGTCGGAGCGCCGGCGTGGGTGAGACGGCTGACCGGCACGCAGGAGCGCCGCGACCTCGTGGCCGCGATCCGCGCCTACCACGACGTCGCCGTGCGCCCGTTCGCCGACCAGATCCATGCTCATCTGGAGGCCAAGCGGTCATCCTCCTGCCGCCACCTGCTCGATGGGGGTGTCCAGGGGATGCTGGCCGGACTCGGGCCCACCATGAGCTGGGAGCCACCGGTCCTCCACGTCCGCTACGCGGCAGACCGGGACCTGCATCTCGGCGGCCGGGGCATACGGCTCGTACCGTCCTACTTCTGCTGGGACAACCCCGTCAGCCTGGCCGACCCCCAGCTACCGCCCGTGCTGTTCTACCCCTTGCTGCACGAACCGGCCGCAGCCGCTCTCACCACCCCGCTGACCGCACTGCTCGGGCGCACCCGGGCGACCGTGCTGCGCGTCGCGGCGTCGGGAGCGGGGGCCACCACCGGGGAGATCGCCCGCGCGGCGGGGATCTCCCCGTCCTCCGTCAGCAAACACGCCGGGGTGCTGCGCGGCGCGGGTCTGCTGATCAGCAGCCGACACGGCGGAAACGTGCTGCACACCCTCACCCCGGCCGGTGCGTCCATGCTCCGCGCCGACGCCCGAGCCTCGACAGCCGCCCCAAGGCCCGCTGCCACTGCCACTGCCGCTACCGCTACCGCACGCTGAGCGAAGGCCGCGGCGGTTGCCGACTGCGGCTGCGCAGGACGCACGCAGCCGCTCTCGCCCTCCCCTCAGACGCAGGTGTTCGCCCTGTTCACGGCGTGTAGACCGTCGGCCTGGGGGCCGTAGGCATGCCGTTGCCGATGAAGAAGCTCGGGTGCGGTGGCTGGTTATAGGCAGTGTTCTGCCACGCGATGCCCGTGCGGTACATCGGGTCGTGGAGGAGGGTCGTGATCTTCGTGGTGGTCTCGTTCGGGGTGGAGTAGATGCGCAGGGCCGTGTTGTCGCTGGTGGCCCAGACGACCTCCTCGCGCCAGTCGCCGAAGAGGTCGCCGGACAGTGCCGGGGTCGCCTTGGTGCCGTTGTTGGAATGGACCGAGGCGCCGGTCAGCAGGCGGGTCTCGCCGGAGGTGCCGTACTTGTCGATGCGCGTGCCGTCCAGGAGTTCGCGGGTGGTGTCCCCGTCCCACCAGGACAGGAAGTTGACGGAGGACGGCTCACGGCCCTTGGTGGCGCCGGACTCGTCGCGGATGTTCGTGTCGGAGGCGGACCACATCTCGGCGCCGTCGTTGCCGGCGTAGATGTCCCCGGCCACTCCCCGGCCGTTGTCGCAGCAGGCGGCGAGCTGCCAGCGGATCGCGCCGTTGGCGGGGTTGATGTACAACTCGGCGGGCTGGGAAGTGGATTCGGAGACCTTGAAGTACTCAAGGCCTGACGTCCCGGGGTCAAGGTCGCCCAGGTGCTGGGCGTCGCCGTGGCCGGTCCTCGTGGTCCACAGGCCGTTGCCGTTGTCGTCGACGGCCATCGCCCCGTAGACGATCTCGTCCTTGCCGTCGTTGTCGACGTCCCCGACGGAGAGGCTGTGCGAACCCTGGCCGTCGAAGCCCTTGCCGGTGTTGGTCGAGGAGTTGGTGTCGAAGGTCCAGCGGCGCGTGAACGCCCCGTTGCGCCAGTCCCAGGCCGCGATCACCGAACGCGTGTAGTAGCCGCGGGCCATGACGAGCGAGGGCCTGGCGCCGTCCAAGTAGGCGGTACCGGCGAGGAACCGGTCCACGCGGTTGCCGTACGAGTCGCCCCACGAGGAGACCGTGCCGCGCGCCGGGACATAGTCGACGCTCTGCATCGCCTTGCCCGTCTGGCCGTTGAACATGGTCAGGTACTCGGGCCCGGCGAGAACGTATCCGCTGGAGTTGCGGTGGTCGGCGGAGGAGCTGCCGATGACCGCGCCCGTTCCGTCGACCGTTGCGTCGGCGGTCTTCGCGGCCACCTCGGCCTTGCCGTCGCCGTCGTAGTCGTACACCTGGAACTGCGTGTAGTGCGCGCCCGAGCGGATGTTCCGACCCAGGTCGATACGCCACAGCCGGGTGCCGTCGAGCTTGACGCCGTCGATGATCGTGTTGCCGGTGTAGCCGGACTGGGAGTTGTCCTTGGCGTTCGTCGGCTGCCACTTCAGGACGAAGTCGAGCGCGCCGTCGCCGTCGAGATCGCCGACCGAGGCGTCGTTGGCCTCGTAGGTGTACGCGACGCCGTCCGGGGTGGTGCCGCCGGCGGGTGGGCTGATGGGTACGTCCTTGTATCCGGTCCGGAACTGGATCGCGTGCACCGAGTCGCCCTGTTCCACGCCGCCCACGACCGCGCGGACCGTGTAGTCGGCCTGGGAGGGCGCGCCGGAGTGGAAGTAGTTCGTCGAGCCGGTGACCGGGGTCGAGTTGACCTTCGTACCCGCCCGGTAGACGTTGAACGACACGTCGTTCGGGTCGGTGCCGAGCCAGCGCCAGGTGACGAGGTTGCCGGCGTCGGTGTGGACGCTGACCACACCCCGGTCCAGCTTCTCGACCTGGCGCGCGGTCGCGGCATGCGCCGGAGTCGCGGTGAGCGAGGTGAGACCTGCGGCGGCGAGGGCGCCGGCGACGACGGTGGTGAGGAGGAGCCTGGTCCTGCTGCTGCGTCTGCGTTGCGGGTGCTGCACGGTGACGTACCTCCCTGGGAGGAGCAGACGGGTTCTGCTACCTCAGTTGCCGCTGGAGGCACGGGAGTTGCCGCGATTCAGCAAGCGCTCTCTATACGTCGTACGTGCGGGTTGCTTCGTGCGTGGGGGTTGCGTCTTGCGTGCGGGCTACGTCGTACGTGCGGGACAGCGCGGCGATCGTCCCGGCGATGCGGTCGCGCAACTCGGCCGGTTCCAGCACCTCGACGTCCGTGCCGAGACGGAGGAACTCGCCGTGTGCGTGGTCGACGGACTCGATGGGGACGGTGGCCAGGGTCCAACCACCCGCATCTGTACGGCCGTTGGCCCGTACGGCGTCTCCCGCCGGTCCGGTGAGGCGTGCGCCCGGGGCGAACCGGACCACCGCCTCGCCCCGGTGCAGCCGGTCGTGGAAGTCTCGCTGGTACGACGTCCAGTACGCGGCGAGGTCGAAGTCGTCCGGGCGGGTGAACCCGTCGCCGGACGCGCCCAGTTCGAGGATCTGATCGACCCGGAACGTACGCGGTCCGGGGCCCGCGACGACGTACCAGCGGCCTGCCTTGAGGACGAGGCCGTACGGTTCGAGGCGGCGCTCCACGTCGGTGGGCTCGCGCCAGCGGCGGTACAGGACGTTCAGGACGCGGCTGTTCCAGACGGCGTCGGCGACGGCGGGGAGGTACGGGGCTCCCCCGCTGTCGGTGTCCGCGTACCAGCCGGGCGCGTCCAGGTGGAAGCGGCCACTGATGCGGTCGGCGTGCTCGCGCAGCTCGCGTGGGAGGGCGGCGCGCACCTTGAGCTGGGCGGCGGCGAGGACGGGGCCGAGGCCCAGCTCGGCGGCGGGTCCGGGCGCGCCCGCGAGGAACAGGGCCTCCGCCTCGCCCGCGGTGAGGCCGGTCAGCCGGGTGCGGTAGCCGTCGAGCAGGCGGTAGCCGCCCGCGTGTCCCGCGTCCCCGTACAACGGGATGCCGGCCTCGCTCAGTGCCTCGACGTCCCGGTAGACCGTGCGCACCGAGACCTCCAGCTCTTCGGCGAGGTCGGCGGCGGTCATCCGGCCCCGGGTCTGGAGGAGCAGGAGGATCGAGACGAGGCGGGCTGATTTCACCTCTCCAGAATGTCAGGATTCACTGACAGAAGGTGTCAGTGAAGCGGACCTAGCGTCCTCTCATGACCTCCAGGACATCCGAGACCTCCAAGAGCACCGACAGCCCCGGGACCGCCGAGAACTTCGCGGAGAAGCTGCTGACCGTGCCGCCGCCCATCGAGGTGGCGGGGCGGCGGATCAAGCGCTACCACGTGACCGCCGACCCGGCGGGGATCGCGGCCGACGTCCAGGAGGCGGCGTACGCGATGCTGCCGAAGCTGCTGCCGGAAGCGGACGGCACACCGGCCGCGACGTTCGTCGTGCTGCACCGGGGTGCCGACGACGGTGCCTATCTGAACGCGTACAGCTGGGTGTGGGACAACGTCCTGCACTTCAAGGGTGCCTCGGCGGGACAGCCGGTGCTCGGGTGTCCGGACCGCGACCCGACGCACTTCATCGCCCCCGACCTGCCGTGGATCGGCTGTGTCTGGGAGCTGCCGCCGATCCTGCACGAACGCGACGCCTGGGTACGGCACATGCTCGCGCCCGACGCCCCCGACCTCGACGCCTACATGGCCGACTGCCTGTCCGAGGGCACGACTGGAGACCGCTCATGAGCACACCGCACGACTTCGACTTCTTCGTCGGCGAGTGGGACGTGGCCCACCGCCGCCGCACCGACTTCCTGGACGCCGGGAGCGACTGGGAGGAGTTCCCGGCCACGAACCGCTGCTGGAGCCTCTTCGACGGGGCAGGCAACATCGACGAGATGGACGTGCCCGGCCAGGGGTGGAAGGGGCTGACCCTGCGGCTGCGCGACCGGGAGACCGGGCAGTGGTCGCTGAACTGGTCCAGCAGTCGCAGCGGCCGACTGTTCCCGCCCGTGATCGGCCAATTCACGGACGGGCGGGGCGAGTTCTACGGCGACGACACACACGACGGCAAGGACGTGCGTGTGCGGTTCGTGTGGTCGGGGATCTCGGCGACCACGGCCCGCTGGGAGCAGGCGTTCTCCGTGGACGGCGAGAAGACGTGGGTGACCAACTGGGTCATGGACTTCACGCGCCGGCACGGGGCGGACTCAACGCCGGACCCGGTTTCCGGAACGCCCGCAGCTTGAACTTCGGGTCGGGGCGCGGGACATGCTGGTCCGGGAGCTGTTCCAGGCGTTGCGCGAGTTTCTCGGTGAGGGGCGCGCCCGGGGGCAGCAGTGTGTACCAGCCGCGCCTCACGTCGGCGGCGGCCCGTGCCGGAGCCCGGCCCTGGCCGTAGCCGCGGAAGCACGCCCGGCCCGCCGGGATCAGGGCGTGCCGGTCGGCGAAGGACCCCACGAGGTCGTCGCGGTCGCGGGCCGCGCGGCGCGGGCGCGGGGCCATCACGGCGTCGATGTCGCTGCGGACGTCGTGCGAGGCGGCCTTGTCGACGGTCGTGACGAAGACACCGCCGGGCCGCAGCACCCGGGCCGCCTCGGCGACGACCCGCTCCGCGTCGTCCAGCAGATGCAGCAGCCAGACGGCTGTCACGGCACCGAACGAGGCGTCGGGAAAAGGGAGTTGGCGGGTGTCCGCGAGCACGACACGGCCGGGTACGCGCTCGGCCGCCCGCCGCAGCATGCCGTACGCCGCGTCGGCGCCCGCCACGTCGAGACCGGCCGCCGCGAGCCTGCGCGTCACGATGCCGGTGCCGCAGGCGATGTCGAGGAGGTTGCCCGTGCCCTCGGGGATCAGTCCGAGCACGGCGCCGGCAGCCGCGGCGGCACGGGGTTCGCCGCCGCGGGACACGTCGTACCGCTCGGCTTCCATGTCGTAGTCGAACACCAGCGCGCTCAATGTGCGCCGTGCCCGGCGGCGAGCTCCTCGACCCGGCGCGCCAGGTCGAAGTCCAGTTCGGTGACGGCTCCGCCCACGCTGTGCGTGTTCACGGTGAGGGAGACGGTGTGGTAACCGAGCGTGAGGTCGGAGTGGTGGTCCAGCTCGTCCTGCACCTGGGCGATGTGCACGACCAGCACGGCCGCCGCGAAGTGCGAGCCGAGCTGGTAGGAGCGGGCGATCCGGTCTCCGTCCAGGGACCAGCCGGGCAGCTCCGCGAGCCGGTCCTCGATCTCCTTCTGCGACAGCGGTGCAGGGGGCATGATCGCACTCCTTCCATGACGTCCGGATCTCTTCAGCGTGCCACAGTCCGGCCGTCCCGTCCCTGGTCAGGCGCGTCCGGCGCAAGGGGCGGGGTAGGCATTCGGCCGCTCGGCGGCTCATCGACTCCCGGGGCGCGGATCGACTACGGTCGGTGCATGACCGCCGCCGCCGCGTCCGCCTCCCCGTCCGCTGCCCCATCCGGTGCCAGGTCCGCTGCCACGTCCACCGGCGCCTCCGCGGTCGACAAAGGCGTCGGTCCGCTGCTGCGCGGCTGGCGGGAGCAGCGTCGGGTCAGCCAGCTGGAGCTGGCCCTGCGGGCCGATTCATCGGCGCGGCACATCAGCTTCGTCGAGACGGGCCGCTCCCGGCCGAGCGAGGAGATGGTGCTGCGGCTGGCCGAGCACCTGGACGTACCCGTGCGGGACCGCAACGCCCTTCTGCTGGCGGCCGGTTACGCGCCCCGCTACCCCGAGACCCCGCTCGACGACCCGGCGCTGGACGCGTTGCGCGAGGGCGTGGAGCGGCTGATCCAGGGCTACGAGCCCTATCCGGCGTTCGTGGTGGACGCGACGTACAACGTGGTCGCCGCCAACCGGGGCATCGCGATGCTGCTCGACACCGTGCCCGAGCATCTCCTCGCCCCGCCTCTGAACGCGATGCGGCTGACGCTGCACCCGGAAGGTCTGGCGCCGAGGATCCGCAATCTGCGGGAGTGGCGCGGCCATCTGCTGGCCCAGATGGAGCGCGACATCGCCCTGCGCCGTTCCGAGCCGCTGCGCGCGCTGTACGAGGAGGTGGCGGCGTATCCGTATCCCGCCGAGGGCTCTCCCGGGATCGAGAACGAGAGTGAGAACGAGAGCGACGAGGGGCCCGGGGAGACCGTCCCGTACTTCGCCCTGCCGATGCAGATCGAGCACGACGGACGGGTGCTGTCCTTCATCTCGTCCATCTCGACGTTCAACACCCCCATGGACGTGACCGTCGCCGAGCTGGCCATCGAGACGCTGCTCCCGGCCGACCCTGCGACGGTCAAGTACCTTCAGTCGCTGATGTCCTGAGGACCAGTCAGCGCTCGCAGCGCCACGTGCTGCGCCAGCGCGAATCCCGCAACGGTCAGTGCCTGCAAGGGAATCCACACGGCGCCCGCGGTGCTCGGCGACAGCCACACGGCGAGCGCGACGAAACTCAGCACCGCCCAGGCGAGGTTGATCTCGATGACGGCCCGTACCGGGAGGACCGGTGGCCGACGGCGCGAGGCCAGCCAGGCGACACCCGCCGCGTACACCGTCAGCACCAGGCCGAGTGCGAGCAGCAGTCCCGAGCCGACATCGAACAGCCGCCCCAGTGGCCCGGACGCGGCGAGGTAGGCGACGCCGTTCACGCCGGTCACCGCCGCGTCGAGCGCCAGGAAGCGGCGCAGCATGGTCTGCGGCTCGGTGGTGCGGGCCAGGGCGGCGAACTGGGTTGCGGACATGGCGGATCACCCTCCGTCGAGGTCATGGCGGAATAGTGGACCCGGTTCCCGGACCGGAGTGCGCCGGCCCGGAAACCGGTACATCCACCATGACGTGCGCCCCGGGTGGCGGTCGATTACCGCAGAGGTAATGACAACGCCCCGGATCAGGTGATGGTTGAGCGGGAACATGGCACACTTCTCGCCATGCTCGGCGCTTGGGGAGGCGTGGCGTGAGTGAAAGGCGTCCTGCGCCGACCGTGGGGCAGGTGGTGCTGGGTAGACGGCTGCAGGAGTTGCGCGAGGCGTCCGGTCTGAGACGGGACGAGGCCGCGCGGATCCTGCGGGTCACCGGCGCGACCATCCGCCGCATGGAGATGGCCGAGGTCTCGCTGAAGATTCCGTACGTCCAGGTGCTCCTGTCGACGTACGGCGTGCCCGACGAGGAGATCGCGGCGTTCGTCCGGCTGACCGAGGAGGCGAACCAGCCGGGCTGGTGGCAGCGCTTCCACGATGTCCTGCCGGACTGGTTCAGCATGCATGTGAGCCTGGAGGGCGCGGCCTCGATCATCCGGTCGTACGAGCCGCACTTCGTGCCCGGGCTGCTGCAGACCGAGGACTACGCGCGTGCGGTCCTGGAGGCGGGCACGGTCGGGCAGACCGGGCCCGCGGAGATCGAGCGCCATGTGTCCCTGCGGATGGCTCGGCAGAAGCTGCTGACCGGGGACCGCCCGCCGCACCTCTGGGTGATCATGGAGGAAACGGTCCTGCGGCGGCCGGTCAGTATCCGGTCCGAGGTGATGGCCGAGCAGCTCGACCATCTGCTGGAGGCCGTCGAGAACGACCACATCACGTTGCAGATCGCCGAGTTCGCGTCCGGGCCGCATCCGGGGACGTACGCGCCGTTCGTGCTGTTCCGCTTTGCGGAGCCGGAGCTTCCCGACATGGTTTACACCGAGTATCTGACCGGGGCGCTGTATCTCGACTCCCGCAACGAGGTGGCCGCGCACTTGGAGGTGCTGGACCATATGACCACCGGGGCGGCCGGGGCGCGGCGGACCGCGGAGTTGATTCGGGCTCGGCGGGCCGATTTCTAGGGTGTGGGGCTCGTTGTCGGTTGTTGGGTGACGGCCGTCGTGGGTTGAGTGCGCAGTTCCCCGCGCCCCTAGGTGGGTGGGAGCTGCTGTTGATTGTTGGGTGACGGCCGTCTGTGGCTGGGTGCGCAGTTCCCCGCGCCCCTGAGGGGAGTGGGGTGGGGCGGACCCCTCAGGTTGGGTTGTCCTTTGTGTTGGTGTCGGGCTCGCCGGGTTTGTCGTCGTCGACGATTTCCGCGTCGACCACGCCCTCCTCGTCGTTCGGTGGGGTCTGCTCGGTGCCGGGCTGGTCCTGTGGGGGTGGCGGTGACTGCTGGGCCTGGGCGTACATCGCCTGGCCCATCTTCTGGCTGACGGTGGCGAGCTTTTCGACGCCGGTGCGCAGGGTGTTCGTGTCCGTGGTCTCCCGTTGCTCCAGGAGGGCCTTCAGTTCGGCGATCGCGGACTCGACCTCGGTCTTCGTGTCGTCGGACGGGATGCGCTCTTCGTTCTCGCGGATGAACTTCTCGGTCTGGTAGACGAGTTGCTCGGCCTGGTTGCGGGTCTCCGCGGCCTCCCGGCGTCCCCGGTCCTCGTCGGCGTACTGCTCGGCCTCGCGCATCATGCGGTCGATGTCGTCCTTGGGGAGCGCCGAGCCGCCCGTGACGGTCATCTTCTGTTCGCGGCCGGTGGCGAGGTCCTTCGCCGAGACGTGCATGATGCCGTTGGCGTCGATGTCGAAGGCGACCTCGATCTGCGGGACCCCGCGGGGCGAGGGCGGCAGCCCGGTGAGGTCGAAGACGCCCAACTTCTTGTTGTAGGCGGCGATTTCACGCTCGCCCTGGAAGACCTGGATGCCGACCGAGGGCTGGTTGTCCGTGGCGGTGGTGAAGATCTCCGAACGCCTCGTGGGAATGGTCGTGTTGCGTTCGATGAGCTTCGTCATGATGCCGCCCTTGGTCTCGATGCCCAGGGACAGCGGGGTGACGTCGAGGAGCAGGACGTCCTTCACGTCGCCGCGGATGACACCCGCCTGGAGGGCCGCGCCGAGGGCCACGACCTCGTCCGGGTTGACGCCCTTGTGCGGGTCCTTGCCGGTGAGTTCCTTCACCAGTTCGGTCACCGCGGGCATCCGGGTGGAGCCGCCGACGAGGATGACGTGGTCGACCGCCGAGAGCTTCACACCCGCGTCCTTGACCGCCTGGTGGAAGGGGTTCTTGCAGCGGTCGAGCAAGTCGGCGGTGAGCTCCTGGAACTGAGCGCGCGTCAGTTTCTCGTCGAGGTGCAGCGGACCTTCGGCGGAGGCGGTGATGTAGGGCAGGTTGATGGACGTCTCGGTGGACGAGGACAGCTCGATCTTGGCCTTCTCCGCGCCCTCGCGCAGCCGCTGGAGCGCCATCTTGTCCTGGCCGAGGTCGATGCCGTACGAGCCCTTGAAGCGTTTGACGAGGTGCTCGACGATCCGGTGGTCCCAGTCGTCGCCGCCCAGTTGGGTGTCGCCGTTGGTGGCCTTGACCTCGATGACGCCGTCGCCGATCTCCAGGAGCGAGACGTCGAAGGTGCCGCCGCCCAGGTCGAAGACGAGGACGGTCTGCTCCTCGCCGCGGTCGAGCCCGTACGCGAGGGCCGCGGCCGTCGGTTCGTTGATGATCCGCAGGACCTTGAGGCCCGCGATCTCGCCGGCCTCCTTCGTGGCCTGGCGCTGGGTGTCGTCGAAGTAGGCGGGCACGGTGATCACCGCGTCGGTGACGTCCTCGCCGAGATACGCCTCGGCGTCCCGCTTCAGTTTCTGGAGCACGCGCGCGGACAGTTCCTGCGCGCGGTAGCGGGTGCCGTCGATGGTGCCACTGTCGGGGAACCTCCAACTCGGTTCACCCATATGGCGTTTGACGGAGCGCGCGGTGCGCTCGACGTTCGTCACGGCCTGCCGTTTGGCGACCTCACCCACGAGGACCTCGCTGTTCTTGGCGAAGGCCACCACCGAGGGGGTGGTGCGCGCACCCTCGGCGTTGGCGACGACCGTGGGGTCACCCCCTTCCAGAACAGCCACCACCGAGTTGGTGGTACCGAGATCGATCCCGACCGCACGTGCCATGTCCGTCCCCTTCCGCCCGGGCTTAACGCCTACCATCACAAAACTTGAGTGCCTCCCTGTCAATGGGGCGGGTACCCCGGACGGAGGCGGACGATCCCGGACGGCGACCCTGAACCCGACCCTCGACGCGACCCCGGACGGCGACCCTGAACCCGACCCTCGACGCGACCCCGGACGGCGCGCCCCCGGACATGAAGATGCCGCGGCCCGAAGCGATTCGGACCGCGGCCGGAGCGGCAGGGCCACACCCCTAGCGGAGGGCGCGCTTGTCCGCCTTCAGGCTCTGCGAGAGCCGGATGGTGATGAACTCGTTGTTGTCCGCCTTGCCCGGCGTACGGCCGGAGGAGAACGGGAAGTTGTTGTCGTTCAGGACGGCCAGCGTCCGGTTGTCGAGGAGAACCACGTCCTCGATCGTGGTGAACGGGAAGGTGAAGGTCTCGCCGAAGCCGCCGATGCCCTTCGGGTTCGCGATGTTCATCAGGTCGGCCACGAGGGTCTTGTCCATCACCCCGTCGCCGTCGCGGTCACGCGTGTCCGCGAGGTAGATCCGCTTGAACTTGGCGTCGGCGCCCTGGCCGCCGTCGCGCTCGATGACCAGGAAGCGGTTCTTGTCGACGGCTATGGCGTCACCGATGGCGTTGGAGGGCGACTCCAGGCGGTAGCTGAAACGCTTCCCCGTGTACTCCCGGCTCTTCAGGTCGAACTCGCTGAAGCGCAGGTCGCCGGGGGTGTCACCGTTGACCGTGCCTTCGAGGAGCGGGTAGAGCCGACGGCCGTCGACGGAGCGGACCATGCCCTCGAAGCCCTTGCTGCCGCCGATGGTGGGCTGGGCGCCGTTCAGGTGCGGGTTCTCCGGCGCCCGCACTCCGTCGAGCGAGATGGGGGCTTCGAGAAGCTTGCCCGTCGCCGAGAAGTGCAGCAGGAACGGGCCGAACTCGTCGCCCAGCCAGTACGAGCCGTCGTACGCCCGCACGATGGACTCGACGTCGAAGTCGGCGCCGGTCAGCACCCGGTCGGCCCGGGTGAGCGGGAACGGCACCTTGCGGTACGGGTCGCTGAGGTCGAAGCCGCCCAGGACCTTGACCTTGCCGGTCTTCGTGTCCGGCTCGACGCGGTGCACGCGGAGCAGGAAGTCGGCGCTGTTGGCCTTGCCGCCGTAGCCGTTGTCGGACAGCACGTCGTAGCTGCCGTCGTGGCGGTTGACGGCGCCGCTGAAGCCCTGGACGGGCTGGTCGGCGAACGGGCCGGTGATGCCGTTGAACGGGCCCGCTCCGATGGCCGAGCCCGACGGCTCGCTGTTCGGGACGAACGTCTCGGCGGGAAGCGAGGCGAAACCGGTCAGCCTGGCCTGGCCGAAGGCCTTGGTGGCCCGACCGTGGTCCTTGGAGTCGCGGTCGGCCATGGCGGGCGACGCGAGTCCGACGGTCAGCGCGACAACGCCGGCCGTGATCGAAAGTCTCTTCATGGCCCGCACATTAGGGAGCCCGGGTGACGGGCGGCCGAACACAGGACGACGCGGACCATGGCGATGCGGGCCAGGGGGATGTCGGGCGGCAACGCCCTTCTAGGTCGAGTTCGTGGCCGAGTTCGTGGTCGTGGTCGGATCCTGGTCCGGCCGTCGGGTCCCGGTCCGGCCATCGGGTCCCGGTCCGGCCGCCGGGCAAGCGCCTCTCGGTGAAGCAGCTTGCCCGGCAACCGCTCGGAGTTGCCTCAGACAACCCGACCAGGCGCGGAATCGCAGGTCAGGCGAGCTTCGCCGACAGCGTGATCGTCGTGCCGGTGAGCGCCTGGCTGACCGGGCAGTTCTTCTTGGCGTCCTCGGCAGCCGCGACGAACGCGTCCTCCTCGATGCCCGGAACCGTGCCCTCCACCGTGAGGTGGATGCCCGTGATGCCCTCGCCCGGCTGGAACGTGACGTCGGCGGAGGTGGTGAGCTTGGTGGCCGGTGTGCCGGCCCCGGCCAGGGCGTGCGAGAACGCCATGGAGAAGCAGCTGGAGTGCGCGGCGGCGATCAGCTCCTCGGGGCTGGTCTTGCCGTTCGCGTCCTGGGAACGCGACGCCCAGGTCACGGGCTGCGCGGGGATGGCGCCGGAGGAGTCGAAGCTGACAACTCCGTTGCCCTCAAGCAGGTTGCCTTCCCAGACGGTGTGTGCGGAGCGCGTGGTTGCCACGATGAATCCCTTTCGATCAGGTCCCGGTTTTGGGGTCCGTAGCACTATCCGATCACACTCGGGCTCACCGCACGCGAAAGACGGGCCCTCGTGCGGTGAACGGCAGGGAAGAACCCTGCGGGATCAGGTAGGCGTGCTCGCGCCGGACACGCAGGACGTCGCACCAGCCGTCCGTGATGACCAGGATCGGGGCGCCCGGCGGGAAGTCCTCGGCGCGGTGCAGCAGGTCGATGCCGGGCTGGAGGATGGTGCCACCGCGACCGTGGACGCGTACCCGGCCCGCGATCTCCGTGACGGGGAGGAAGCCGGCGTCGTGCGGGGCCGCGTCGCAGAAGACGACCCGGGCGGCCGGTACGTCACGGGCCTCGGCGTACGAGGCGATGGCGCCCAGGGCCTTGCCGAGCAGGGTGCGGTCCATGGAGCCGGAGGTGTCGAGGACGACGCCGAAGGTGCAGCGGGCGATCTCCTCGGGCGGGAAGTAGCGTCCGGCGCGCGGGATGTCGGGGGTGGCCGCCTGGCGGCGGGCGGGGCGCGCGTAGGTCCGTACCGGCTCGGGGCGGGGCACGAACTCGTCGAACCAGCGGGCAAGTCGGGCGTCCCAGGGCAGCGGCGGGTGGCTGAGCGCGCGGATCTCCTCCACCAGTCCGCCGGGCAGGAAGCCGCGGCTCTGCTGCTGGTGCAGGTCGAGGCCGTTGGCGAGGCCGCGGCGGTAGAACTCGTCCAGGTCCACGTAGTCGCGCGGCGAGCCGAGCGGGCCGCCGAGGATGTCGCCGACGCCCTTGCCGCGCAGGGTGGCGAGCCGTCGCATGCGGCGCAGGTCGGTGGCGAGCCGGTCGTAGACCTCCTCGGCGGAGAGGTCCTTCAACTCCTGGTCGTACAACAGCCCTTCGGGCATCGTGCCGACCTGCATCTCGACCAGCCAGGCGTTGATGACGTAGTCGCAGGCGACGTTGAAGAGGTACGGGTCGCGGGCGCCGCAGCGGTCGCCGTGGCGCAGCGCCGCGTGCAGCATCTCGTGGGCGAGGACGAACCGCCATTCCTCGTCGTCGAGTTGGAGCAGCGGGTTGATGTAGATCTCGGCGGCTCCCGCGTCGACCGCGGCGACGGAGATGCCGTGCGCGCGGGCGAGTTCGGCGTCCGCGACGATCGTGATGCCCGCCGCGATGCCGCCGAGCAGCGGGTAGGAGGAGACGAACCAGCTCAGCGCCCGCTCCCACGGCTGCCGCGGGGTGACACCGCCGCGCATCGAGTCGCGACGGCCTCCCGCCATGTCCATCGCGGCGGCCACCGTGCGGGTCAGCGCGTGGGCGAAGGCGAGCTGCCAGTCCGGCGGCCGGCCGCCGAGCCA